>ONXK01000114.1 GCA_900321785.1 uncultured Lachnospiraceae bacterium
GGGCTGGATGGAGACAAGGATCCGCACCCTGCCGGGTTCCAGAATGTCTCCGTTCGCATCCACAATTTTCCCATCCTCCTGGCGCCTGCTGCCCTTGATGATCCGGGTCAGGCTGGTGTCGATATGATGACCGTTGTACTCCAGCCGGAAATCTCGGTTGACTTCCGCATAGAAGAGGTTGGTGTGGTCCTCAGCCAGCATAATGTGGATGTTTTCGGGATCCACGCGCAGTCCTACCCTGTCACCGACCCTTGCGTTGTGCACCGTCTGAATGACGATCTCGTTCTTTCCGGACAGAACCGTAATCTCATAGTGGATGCCCTTGAAGATCACACTGCTCACGATACCGTTGATCGTACCGGCGTCAGGTTTCGTGATCTCCACATCCTCCGGCCTTACGACAGCCGTGATATGAGTACCCTCTTCATAATCATCCACGCAGACAAATTCGCCGCCGCAGAAACGTGCCTTGAGATGTCCGGTCATCATTCCGTTGAAGATATTGCTCTCTCCGATAAAGTCCGCGACGAAGGCGTTGGCCGGCTCATTATAAATATCCTCGGGAGTTCCGATCTGCTGGGTACGGCCCTCGCTCATGACCACGATCTTGTCAGACATGGTAAGTGCCTCTTCCTGATCATGGGTGACATATATAAAAGTGATTCCGAGCTTGTCGTGCATGTCCTTGAGCTCGATCTGCATCTCCTTGCGCATTTTCAGATCCAGGGCGCCCAGAGGCTCGTCCAGGAGCAGGATCTCCGGCTCATTGACCAGGGCGCGCGCGATCGCGATCCTCTGCTGCTGTCCGCCGGACAGCGTCTGGATTCTGCGGCGCTCAAATCCTTCGAGATCCACAAGTTCCAGGACCCTGCCGACCTTGCGGTCGATCATATCCCCGGGGATCTTTTTCTGCCGCAGGCCAAAGGCAATATTATCGTAAACATTCATGTGAGGAAAAAGGGCGTACCGTTGAAAAACAGTATTGATCGGCCTTTTGTAAGGCGGCAGGCCGACAATCGATTTCCCGTTCAGCAGGATATCGCCCTCCGTAGGCACATCAAATCCCGCGATCATCCTCAGTGTTGTTGTCTTTCCGCAGCCCGAAGGTCCCAGAAACGTGACAAATTCGCCGCGTTTTACTTCCAGGTTAAAATCATCTACAGCCTTAAAGCCGTCGTCTTCAAAGACTTTGGTGATGCCTTTCAGTTCGATAATCGTATCTCTGTTTTCCATCTGGTTATCCTCTTACTATCTATATTTCAAGTTTTCTCAAATGCTCATACGGTCATGGCATTTGATCAGCTTTTTTCGCTCCAATGTCGTGTTTTGAGAAACCACACCCTGCTCAGTGCTCCCGCTCCCTCACCGCTGTATTTCAGAACTCCGGAGGGGAACTGATCCAGATCAGTTTTGCGGGGCGGTTTGCGGGGTTGGAGAGGTAATGGGTCTTGGCGGCCTGATAATAGAAGCTCTCTCCCGCCTTGATATGGTAGACTTTTTCTCCCAGGTGGAGGTTGAGCCGTCCGCTGATCAGGAAACCGAATTCCTCTCCGCTGTGAGGTTTGTCCTCTTCCAGCACACCGTGCGGCGCCAGAACGACAAGAAGAGGCTCCATCTGGTACTTCTGGGCTGAGGGGACGATCCACTGAATGCTGTTGCCCTGGCCGTCTATTTTTTCAAAGTACTCCTGTTCGGAGAATACGACCTGTTCTTCATCCTGACGGAAAAACTCCGCCGGGGTAGACCCCAGGCATTCAATCAGGTCAAACAAAGTGACCACAGACGCGGACACCTGCCCTCGTTCCAGCTGGGAAATAAAGCCCTTCGTAAGTTCTGTACGGTCTGCAAGTTCCTGCTGTGTAAGTCCATTGCGGTTGCGCAGGTTTTTGATCCGCTCCCCTATATAACTGTTGACTTCAGCTGTATCCATACCGTTTCACCTCTTTGTGATCGTAATGCTGCACCTCTCTGAAGCTTTTTTTCACCTTACAACGTCTGTACTTTTGCCGCACTGCGTCTGTATTTTTGCCAGATCACGGCTGTGTTTTTGCCAGATTGCGGGTGTGTATTGCAATTATCTGTTACGCGCCATCGGCAAAATGCGACGACACAAGAACAGCTCCGGATAGTAAACAATTATCTTTCTATTACTAAACCCGAAGCCAAGATTAATTATACTGACAGTAAACTTTATGTCAACTGTAAATATCATTTCTGCATGTCTGTAAATTCAATGATCTGTCCGTGTAATTACAGTTTACTCACGCAAAAGGTGAAAAAGCTCCGCTATTGCAGTCTCCCACGGCATGTGAGAAAATAGAAGACGACTAAAGAACAGGAGGTCATAACCAGAAAAATGAAACGTCTATATAAAACAGCTGCAGCTCTGCTGGCTGCCGCAGTGCTCATGACATCTCTTCTCACCGGCTGCGGTGCATCCGGTCCCACCGAAAAGGATGCCAAAAAATATGTCAAAGCCGTACTCGATCTGATGTGTACAGGGGATTACGATCACTCTGTGACCTTTTCGGATGTGGAAGAAGGAGATGAACAGGCTTCAAGGAATGCCATGATCGACAGCATCGTCTCCTCCGTCGCGGAAGAGAACGATCTGACGCAGGAGCAGTCCGAAAAGTTCAGGGAATACATTACACAGGCTTTCGCCACCTGCCGCTACTCTGTCAAGAACGCCTCAAAAACAGAAGACGGAGGCTATGATGTCGTCGTCTCTATAGAGCCGCTTCTGGTGTTTGACGGTGTCAGCGATGCCCTCAATGCAAAAATAGATGAGATGACTGCAACGGAAGAAGCCGCAGTCTCCATGTCAAAGGAAGAGCAGCGCGCGGCACTCACCGATACACTGTTTGAAGCTCTGAATAAAAACCTTGAAGCCCCCAGGTATGCGCCGGCCGAAGAAGTTGTCGTCCACTACGGCCTTCTCGGCGGATCGGAAGAAGGATCGGAAGAAGTCTACGGTGTCGATGAAGAGGCCGCAAGCCTGCTTGGAGCAAAACTCTTCTCATCCGAAGGCATGTAAGAAAAACATCCTGCCCGGCCTGCCTCACAGCCGCGGGGATAATACTGCTCTATACCGAAAACAGCAGCCGGAGAAACTACCACTGCGCAAACAGTGGTGTTTCTCCGGCTGTTTATTTTTAGACCGCTGTGTATCTTAAGATACTGTACCCTGCAGATATTCCCTGAGTTCTCCGATCCGGTTCATGGTGTCCCGGTACCCCTGCCAGTAGAGGGAACCGAGTTTTTCCATATCTCCCTCGATACGTCCGACCATGACTTTGCTGGATGGTTTGAGGACAAAGACCCTTCCGTCATCTTCCAGCTGCTCGATCTCATCACACTGGCGGTTGTAGTCCCTGTCGCTCCGGGCAAGGGCCTGTGCAAATTCGGGGTATTTTCTGTAGAAACGCAGCATACGGCTTCTCTTGTGGATATGTTTGCGGTAGGCGGTCTCCCTGGTCCGGACGATCACGATCTTGTCGAAATTCTGATCCAGAGCCCACCGGTAAGGTATTTTGCAGCTGCAGCCTCCGTCCAGGCAGGGCGTTCCGTCCACCGTCACCATGGGTGAAATAAAGGGCATGGAAGCGGATGCCTTCATTGCAGAAAAAATATCCCTGCATACCCCTCTCTCAAAATATTCTGTCTTTCCGGTCAGGCAGTTGGTTGCCACCGCAATATACCTTCTGGCCGGGTCGAGAAACCGTTTTTCATTCAGCGGCTCCAGCTTGTTATAGTCGTTAAAAAGAAAGTCCAGCCGGATGGGACTGTGCGCATGCCGCAGAGCGGCGCTCCCTACGTAATCCTTATAATGCCGGAAGCGGAGATTGGCTCTGGCGGACCGGCCAATCTGCCCTGCAACATAGTTAAAGCCTGCCAGGGCACCGGCACTGACGCCGATGGTGCAGTACATGTTGATCCCGTTCTCCATCAGCGCATCAAGGACTCCCTGGCTGTAGAGTCCGCGGAATGCTCCTCCTTCCAGTACCAGGCATCCCTGCGTGATCTCCTCCGGTGCATTTCCGGAAGGTATTTCCCTCCATCCTGAATACCGTATGTTTTTCTTATTCCTGCTTCTTCTAAGCTTTTTGCTTTTCATATCCCTGTTCCTCTCTCTCTGCCACTTCTCTTGCCGTCTCCCGGATCGCATCCCCATGCCCGGTCAGGGCAGCAAATGGTGCAAACTGGGCGGCACGGTCCTCCATGGACATCCTGGGATGTTTCGTGGAGACAGGGCGGGGCAGATCAATGATATCTTCATATTGATCAGACATAATTGTCATTTCTCCTGTACATATGTCATGCTTTATGTCCTCCAATGCTCCGGTTTCTCTCGCGCATGGTTGCGCCATCCTGGAGACTGGTTCCTTTCAAAATCGCATTTTTGCCATATCTTTTTCGGATCGAGAGCATGGCCTCCTGGAGTCTCCGCTCCTTCTCGCGTTCTTCCTCTCTCTTTTCCTTTTCCTGTTCCAGTGCTTCATAATCCGTAAAGAGATCAAGCTGCTCAAATGCTTCCTGTGCTTTTTCCTTTGTCTTTGGCAGTTCCGCCTCGTCAATGACGTGGTTTGTCGCAAGGTAGATCCTGCGGACCAGCAGATCCGAGTTGACAATGCGGTCATAGAGATCCAGAACAGCATCGGTGATCCGTCTGGAAGAGGACGTGTGCTGCTCCAGGTTTACCGTTCCATGAGCGGGCTTGGGTGCGGGGCGTCCGTACCAGTCCTTCCTGACAGGTCCTTTATATTTTTCACGGATCGCCGGATCCGAAAGGTTGTCGTTGTCATAGACCACGGTCAGGACCATCTGGTCTGCCAGCAGCTTTTTTTCAACCAGGTCCAGGGCGGCAGCATCCGCCATTTCGAGAACGACAATACGTGCCTTCTCAAAGTCATAGGCACACGGCAGCACCTGTCCTGCACTGAACGAACGGTTCTCCGGTTTATAGGCTTTGATCAGGTCAATGGTGCAGGGTTCCCATCCCCAGGCATGGTCGATGAGAAGTTCCGCATTGACGCCAAAGAGCTTATAGAGCAGTTCTTCGTCTTTTAAGGAATACCGGGCAACATCTCCCATGGTAAACATGCCGTAACGGGCCAGCGTCCGGGCCGTTCCCTTTCCGACGCGCCAGAAATCCGTGATCGGCCTGTGCCCCCAGAGCTTTTTCCGGTAGCTCATCTCATCGAGCTCTGCGATCCGCACGCCGTCCCGGTCCGGAGCAGTATGTTTTGCCTCGATATCCATGGCGACCTTGCAAAGATACAGATTGGGGCCGATTCCTGCAGTCGCCGTAATCCCGGTTTCCTTCAGGACCGCGCGGATCATCTCCATGGCCAGCTCATGTGCGGTCTTTTGGTAGAGAGGAAGATATTTCGTCACATCCATCATTACTTCGTCGATAGAATAGACATGGATATCCTCCGGTGCGATATAGCGTAGGTAGATCTCGTAGATCTTCGTGCTGCATTCGATATAATAGGCCATGCGCGGAACGGCAATGAGATAATCCGCCTTGAGAGAAGGATCCGCCTCGAGCTCCACTGCAGAAGAGGATTTTCCTGAGAAAAGGGGTTGGGCATCGCCGGGCAGCCGCCGCATGCCCCTGGACTCCAGGAGTCTGCGCTCCCTGGCCCGGTTCACTTCCTTCATCCGCTGTACGACTTCAAAGAGCCTGGGACGGCCGGGAATGCCGTACTGCTTCAATGAGGGAGAAACCGCCAGACAGATCGTTTTCTCCGTACGGGAAACATCTGCCACGACAAGATTGGTCGTGAGCGGATCCAGTCCTCTGTCCACACATTCCGCGGACGCATAAAACGATTTCAGATCAATCGCTATGTAGGTGTGCTCTTCCTGCATCTGCTTTGCTCTCCCGCTGCCTGTCCGCAGTCTTCTTTCAGGCATTTTCTTTTTCACTGCCGCCGGACCGTCCGGCCGCAAGCTTTTTCGGATATCCGGTTCAGGTTTTTTTCACTGCCGCCAAGCCGTTTGACTGCCAGCCTTCTCGGGTGTCCGGTTCAGGGCAGTTTCAGGTAGTCTTTTCCCACAACTTCCGTCAGCATATCCGCAACATAGTCATAGTCAAACTGCGTAAATCCAAACATATCCCGCATACCGTGCCTGAGCGCCTGCTCCCGGGAATAGTCGGCATAGAGGACCGTATGGTCATCCTCGTAATCGTCCCCGTAATCGGACAGGATGGGGATCAGGGCCGGATTCTCGACAGAGAGCCCCCGGTCTGTAAAGCGGAAGGTACAGGACAGCAGCACTCCGATCATAGCGTCGGGGTCAGGCATAGAGTTCTGGGCGCACAAAAAATTCCCCAGGGAATAGGCACAGAACACCTTTCTGCCGTCCGCCGCAGTCAGCATTTCCGCCCCCTGCACGACATGAGGATGCCCTCCGATAATGAGGTCGGCGCCCATATCGGCGACCCGCTGTGCCAGGTCCCGCTGTTCCTGTGTCTCACAATGGCTGTATTCCTCCCCCCAGTGAAGGCTGACAATGACAGCATCCGCCTGTTCGCGGGCAAGCCTGATCTGTTCAGCGATCATCCCCTCTTCTTCCAGGTAGATCACATGGCCTATTGCATCCGCCGGAGTCGGAATATCATTTGTCCCGTAGGTATATGTAAGAAAAGCAAGCTTTCTGCCCTTAACAGTCAGGACCGGGATATCGTATTCCGTCCCATTTTCCCACAGTCCGGTACAGCAGATACCATCTGCACTGTTCAAAACGTCCGCACTGCCCGCACTCTCGCGATTCTGCTCCTCCCTGTTTTGAAGCGCTTCTTCCTTCATCCCCTTCCAGAAGTCGAGGGTTTCCGAGATTCCATCGGCCCCCTGGTCATAGGTGTGATTGCTGCAGAGGCTGAATACATTCCAGCCCGCATCAACCAGGGCGCGGCCGCTGTCTCCGGGTGTGGAAAAAGATGGATAACCTGAGGGCTCAAGTGTATCTGTCATCAGAGTCTCAATGTCGATCCAGTTGACGTCGTGTTCCTGTATAAAAGGCGCCATCTTTGCGTAACAGGGTGAAAAGTCATACGCATTTCCCCCTTCTTCCTCTGCGGCACGCTCTGCTGCCTGTCCGTACAGGACTTCGTTGATCAGGTTGTCTCCGACCGCGGTAAATGTGATCTCCGTCACATCTGTCTTCTCTGTCTGTGCCGTCTCTGACGATTCTGTCTGTGCTGTCTCTGACGATTCTGTCTGCGCTGTCTCTGCACCTTTGGTCTGCGCTGTTTCTGACGATTCTGTCTGCACTGCCTCTGATGATTCAGTCTGCGCTGCCTCTGCCCATTCAGCATTCTGTACTGTTCCTGAAGGGAGAGAGGTCTGTTCCGCTCTGATTGTCCCCGCATTCTCCGAATGCTGTGCTGACCCGCAGGCCGTGGTAAGTGTCACTGCCAGACACAGCAAAAGCAGTAATGCCGCTGTCGTCAGTCCCGGGCGCTTAAGAGGCTGTTTTCTTTCTTTTTTTCTTGAACGCATGGTTTCTCCTTGGAGAGAAGTGAGCGCATTGACAGGGTGCCGGTCAGGTATGTGTTGATACATACGCTTTTGGCATGCTGTCGGTACACATGCCTTCCGTATGCTGCCGGTACAGACGCCTTCCGCATGCTGCCTGTCAGGCATGTGTCAGTATATATGCCTTCAGTTCTTCATAGATCTTTTCAGGTTCAGGAGGACATCCCATGATGCAGGTGTCAAACCCCGAGGTGCATCGTCCGATTCCAAGGGGTCCGGTCCTGCCCTGCATTCCCTGCCCGATGGCAATACGATCCTTCAGCTTGTCAAGCAGCCCCTCTTCCCGCAGCAGGTTCAGGGCATGGACCAGATTTCCATAGCAGGCGCTGCAGGAGTCGACCTCTTCGACGGCATAGGACACTTCCAGAATGCGGTTCTGGCGGGGAAGCTCATCCTCCTCACTGTCGCCGTTCAGCCGTATGATCTCTGCCTTTGAAAGGTCGGTTGTGCCGACGCCAAGCTTTTCCGCCATACGTATGTAAGGTACTTCATCGACATGATACTGCATCAGGTGGCAGGCATAGCTGTCAACAAGTACGGGGTCTGTCGCCGCCATTACGCAGTTGCGGACGACGGGATTTCCTCCTTCTTCAAAGTCCAGGTCGCCGCAGATGTGGTCAACAACGATAAAGTCCTGATGTATGCCCTTCTGCAGATGTGCGATCGGCTTGTGCAGACCCATGCGGTGGAAACGGCTCTTCTCCCTGTTCGGAAGCAGGCCTTTCATATTTTTGAGCGCACAGGTCATCTTTGTCTGGCAATGCCCCTTCATGACCGGTACATTGATCAGGAAGTCGATCCTGTCGACAACATCGGTGATCTGCAGCTTCATACCGGCACAGTCTACTTCGTGCCATTTTTCCTTCTGTGTGTCGACAAGCGGCACGCCGTATTGATCCGTCAGCGCGTGATAGCCGCAATAGTCAAAGGCCAGGGCCGTGCGGTCTCCCACCCAGGATCCCTCGGTCACGATAATATTGGAAAAATCCCTCTCCTGGAGATACTCGATGATCCCGGCGACGACCTCGGGATGTGTTGTTGCGCCAAACTGAGCCGGTGACGCCACCACCAGGTTGGGCTTGATCCCGATATCTTTTTGGTCATCTCTTTATAATCTGTACCGAAAATCTTCCATATTTTATTGCTGCTCCCGGAATTATCTCTGGTCTTCATATAATCCTTACTCATTTTCCTGGTGATAACCTCCTGTCCACATACTTGCGCCTTCCTGATCCACTCGCTGGTATTGCGCGATGAGGAAAAGCTGCGCCTTACATGCCGCCGCTTTTCGCTTGTCTCCGGTCGTGTTTAATCCCGCCATTATACCACAGAAGCTGCAAAATAACACTGTCCGGCATTTTGGGGACTGATTGATCGCAAAGGTTTATTCTTCATCGCGCAAGACTCGCAAGCGAGTCTTGAATGAGAGTTACAGTACAGACCTGCCTGATTTTGGGGACGCCTTTTTGTGCATTGCTGTGGAGGAGGGCCATGAAAAACGTCGGTACTTGTTTTTTGCGAGCCTCAGCGAAGCAAAAGGCTTAGTATCCGCTACGTTTTTCACGGAGCGGGAGCGCCCCGCCGGAACAGTGATGCCAAAAAGGCACTCTGTTTTCAGTAGGGTCTGTACTGTAACTATTGAGTCGATTTATCGTAAGAAACCCGATATTCAGGTAGAACACAGGCTTGATATTGTATATAATGATGTAAGAATCAAAAGTGAATCCATTAACAATAAACACATAGGGATTTTGTGCCGGAGCTCCACAAACAGCCATGACGGCAGGCAGGAAACCGCCGATTTCACAGTTCTTTTCTCAAAGACTGTGGAATGCGGATTTCCCGTCGCGTAAAGAGCTCCGGAATGGAGATTATCATGAGTAGTCAAAAAAACCGCAGAGGTAAAGGCAGAAAAAACAGAAACACCGGCTCTTCCGCCACAAGGGCCACGCAACCCGCACATGCACCTCTCCCGGCTGAGCACCAGGAGTCTTCTGTTCCGGCTGACGCAAATGAAAATGCCGCAGATGTTACTGATATCTCCCACTCAGAGGCAGCACCCGCTGGCAGATTCGGCCCTACAATGCTGTTCGGGGAGGTGGATCCTTTCAACGGGGAGGGTCCCACCGATCCGAAAGACAAACTCCGCCAGGCCATACTTCCTCTTGCCGGTATTATTGCCTGTCTGATCATCGTCCTGTATTTCCAGGCCAGACTGGCAGGTTTCTCCCCCGGTTCCTCCATGACCCCGGGCTTTTCCAACGGTTCCTCCAAGCCTGCTGCCGAGTCTTCAGAGCAGGTGGAAGAAACTCAGGAAAACGACAATTCCGAACCTGCTCCTGCTCCCGATACCAATTCTTCCGAGTCACCTGAAAAAAGCACAAACACACCTGTGCCTGAGGGAGATTCCAGCAACAACGATCAGAACAATGAAGACACTGCGCCTGAAGAGGAATCTGACCAAAGCGAGGAAGATACCGAATACACTGAGGAAGATTCCGAAGAAGAATACTATGAGGATGAGGGCGATCAGGAAGAAGAGGACTATTACGAGGACGAGAACAATTACGAAGAAGAAGGCGATCAGGAGAATTACGAGGAAGAGTTCGAACTTCGGGAAGACTGATGCGCTGCATCAGATTATTTTGACACAGGCGGCTGTGAAAACAGCCGCCTGTTTTTTATGCACGTGCGAGAATCGCATCGATCCTGTCTTCGTTTAATTCATCGCCGGAGATGATCAGGACCTCCCGGGCGAAAGGCGTCCGGCAGGTCTTCACCTCATGCCGGGTTGCATCGACCTGAATCCGCAAATTTCCCTCTGCGCGGACAAAGCCCTTGATCCGCATCACTTTGCCGCAGCTCCCGTCCGCAAAGATTTCCGTGATGATCCCGTTTATCTTCTGCTCCTCCAGTTCCAGACCGGAATAAAGAATGGTTCCGTGACCGCTTCTCATATCATCCGGAATCCGTGCATAGTCCGCAGGAATCATGCCGGCTGCTGCAATGAGGACAAAGTCATCCTGTGTCAGTTCATCCCCGTCCCTTGCAATGATATCATCCGGTATGATGCGCCTGTCGCTCTGAAATCTTTCCAGGACAGTGTTCAGACGGGCAAGGGCACGTTCCCTGACAGCGGACAGATTATCGGACGCAAGACCGCAATGGCCTGCAGCCTGCTCTTTTCCGGCAGACTCATGTGCCTGTGCTTCCACGCAGTGAGTAAGAACGATCTTTCCCGCACTGGCTGTCTGGGATACAAGCAGATACTGCGCCTCATCGGAAAGCTGCTCTTCCATCCCTGCATCTACAATGTTCACGATACTGCCGGGAGAATACCACTGAGACAGAGGTCCCACTGCCAATGCGTCAAAAAAGCTGTCCACATCATAGAAGCCAAAGGATTCCACGATCACACGGTCATAGCCAGAAACAGCCATAGAACTCAATTTTGTGTGAAAGCGGTAGCTGTAGGACAGAACGCCGCTTCCCCCGTCAAGGATCTCCACTTCGCACTTATCCCCGATCAGATCATTGAGGATGACCATGTCCAGATTTACAGCTCCGTAATCTGTCTCCAGAACTGCCGCGGTAAGTCCCTGTCCTGTCAGGAACTGCACATATTTTTTGATAAAATTTGTCTTTCCCGCTCCGGGGAATCCCGTAATCAGATCTATCTGCGGCATGTTTTTCTTCCTTTCATCTTTTGTGGTTTTCATTATCCTATTTCCCCTGAACTTTTGCAAGTCACTGCATTTTTGATCTCCTGACTGTCACTGCTTCTTTGATCTCATGACAGCCACGGCTTTTTTGCTCTCCTTACTGTCAGTATTCTTAATCATAGAAACGTGTTTACATTTATGATAGGATATCGTTTGTAACAATGTATAATACCAAATACAGGAGACCAGTCAGAAGATGCGTTCATTTGAAGAAGTAAAATCTTTTTTTACACAGGATATATACGCAACATGCACAACCGGAATTGAGATCGTCGATGCCCGCCCCGGCTATGCAATAGTAAGACTGCAGGTGGATGAGCGGCATATGAACGCGGCCAATCGTGTCATGGGTGCTGTCTATTACACCATGGCGGACTTCGCCTTCGCAGTTGCGAATAACTACGACATGGAAGACGGCGTGACTGTCACCCTCTCCAGCCAGATCAATTTTCTGAGTGCGGCAAAAGGCAAAGTGCTGACAGCCGAAGCACGTGTTGTCAAAGAGGGTGGAAAAACGACTTTCTACTCTATAGAAGTAACCGATGAGCTGAACACACGGATCGCAGTCATTTCCTCTAATGGATATCGAATAGATGTCGGATAAATTTCCGAGCAGGCTCTTTCATGTTTTCAGACCATGCCCCGCGTCAGAGCGGCAGCGCGAGGAGAAAGCCCGGAACGGGTTTCTCCGATGCGATCACAGGTGATCGGGACGCCCCGCGGCACAATTACCGGAGTAAAAACAAACATTCTGTGCACCTTTTTCCAATATCAAATCTGTCCTTTCAAGATGATTCAAGTCTTTGCAACTTGCACTTATTGTTTTCAATAATGCGCTTTTATAAAATATGAATATAGACTTTCATGTGAGTTCTATAGCAACTGCAGGCGGCTGTCACTTCGGATACTCTCACATTTCAGGTCCTGTTCATATGCTGTCTCCACAGGGTTCCTCTCACGGATGATCGTGATCCCCCACAGGAATCTGCTCACGGAGTACCGCGCCCATTGAGAATATCAAAGAGATGGCGATTGTACTTCTCATTGAAAGGAGGAACACTACAATGGTTGGTTTTCAATTAACGGAAGATCAAAAGGAAATGCAGGAGCTTTTCCGCAAATTCGCTCAGGACAAGGTTGCCAAGGCAGCCGAGGAAATGGACGAAAAAGAAGAGATGAATATGGACATCATCGCCGAAATGAAGGAGCTTGGCTTCTTCGGCATCCCTTTCTCGGATGAGATCGGCGGCGCAGGCATGGACGTTCTGACCTATGCCCTGATGATGGAAGAGATCTCCAAGGTTGACGCCAGCACCAGCATCACTCTTTCCGTTCACACTTCTCTCTGTGCTTCCAGCATCGAAGAGTTCGCAACTCCCGAGCAGAAAGAAAAATGGCTCCGCCCTCTGGCAGACGGCAGCAAGATCGGCTGCTTCGGCCTGACCGAGCCCAATGCAGGATCTGACGTTGCAGGTGCAGTCACCACCGCTGAGAAGGATGGCGACTTCTATGTGATCAACGGCGCTAAGATCTTCACAACCAACTCCGGTTTCGCTGATACCTTCCTGGTATTC
>ONXK01000051.1 GCA_900321785.1 uncultured Lachnospiraceae bacterium
CGCGCGAAGATGCATTCCTCCCTCTGCGACATAGGCAGAGGCCTGGCTCAGCTGTGCTACCGGCTTCATCTGGCTGCAGAGCACTGCATTCACGATAAAAGCGGGCACAAAGGAGAAAAGGGCCGCAAGGAGATAGGATGTCGTCGTGACATCTTCTCCGGTCAGAAGAAAAGATCCGAACACGATCAGAGAAACCGCAAAGACGGCAATAAACCAGAGTAACTGCTTGAGTTTGGAAACCGGAAGATTGCCGGTCATCTTTCCGGTCTGACCGTTCATGGCGAAGAGGAAGGTCTGGTCCTCCCACTTTGTACTCAGGAGCCAGACAGGAAAAACCGCGTATTCGGTCTTCTCGTTGTAAACCTTTTCATGATGGGTTCGTGTGGATACACTTGTGTAACCTGTGACCGTAGCACGAAGAGCATTCCTCGCGCTTTTTACAGAGCGCTCCTCCGCGCGTTTTCCGCACTCCTGTTTACTTACATCATATTTATTTGCCAGATATCCCGGCATATAGGCCAGCGAGAAATCTGTAATGGCGCGATAGTCAAAAGGCTCGATACTGTCCATAAGATCATCGGGCATTTTGGATGATGCGTCGACAGGAACCCGGCTGAAGCTGATCGTACCTTCACGCGTGACCTCATAATGTCTGGACCTGGTGACTTCATACTCGCCCTGGCGATGGACCTCGTCCTGTCTGGCTTCGTAAAATCCGCTTGCATCTACATGACCGCTGTAGAGCCAGAAAGGAACATAGACACCCTTGATCTCTTCCAGATGATTTGAATTGTTGAAAGATCCGGGCAAGAGCATTTTCCCCTTATAGTAGTTCTTAAGGGCGTTGACCGCATCCTTCTTCTCATGCTTGAAAGGAATGACATAGTCGGGTTTGAGCGTCCCCGCAAACTGTCCGGGTATGATGGTATTATTGCCGCAGTAAGGGCACCGGGTCGCAGCGGTAGTCTCATCACAGATGAGCTCTGCCCCGCAGGAGGAGCAGTTGTAGGCCCGCATCTTTGCGGCATCGCTTCCCCAGCCTGTACTCCCGGAACCGGTCCCGGCTGTTTCTTCTTTTTCCTGTGCGGATCCTTCTGTCTGCGGAGCGGCGGGCGCCTGCGCAGCTTCTTTTGCCTGCGCAGCCTCTTTTTCCGCTTTCTGTTCTGCGGCCTTCGCAGCTTCTGCCGCAGAAGCATTCTTCGCCGCAAACAGCTTTTCAACTTCCTCAACAGAGTAGGTGCTTCCGCAGTAATCGCACTTCAGTTTTCCTGTTTTCCCGTCAAAATGAAGGGGACCGGTACACGCCGGACACTGATAATTGGTGACCTGATCTGCCATCTGTTCCTCCCTCTATTGTCGGTATATGTACAAGACTATCTCTCAATTTTCCGCGCTGAAACAAGTTCCTCTTTGTGCGCATATACCGCGATCGAAGTCACGGGTTCTGCGCGACGGATGAATAGAAGTTTGGGGCTTCCTCCACTGAGATAAATCGTGTCAGGGGAGATCGATCACTCCCCTGACACGAAAATGCATTCGTACTTGTCCTCGCTGATGACCGGGCAGCCCCGGCATCCGTTCAGTCTTTCCGGACTATACTCATTTATGGACTATGCTCATTTATGGACTATGCTCATTCATGCCCTGGGCTTGCCGCAGCCGGAGCAGAATTTGCCGGTATTATCCGCCTGTCCGCAGGAAGGGCAGGTCCAGGGACCTGCATCTGCCACAGGCTTGGCAGTGCCGCAGGCGGGGCAGAACTTGCCTTTGTTGCCGGTCTGTCCGCAGGAAGGGCAGGTCCATCCTTCGTCTTCCACGGGCTTCGCTGTACCGCAGTTGCTGCAGAAATTGCCTGTATTGCCTTCCTGTCCGCAGGAAGCGCACTTCCAGCCTGCTGCAGAAGGTGCCTGCATCTGGGGAGCTGCCTGCTGCTGGGCTGCCGCCTGCTGCATGAGCTGTCCGACATTGACGCCGCCTGCCTGCTGCGCCATTCCCATGCCTGCGAAGCCCATCATGGCGCCGTTGGAATTCTTGGCAGCATCCTTCATCGCCTGTGCATTTGCCTGCACGGAAATGCCGGCAGCGATTGCTGCATTGCCGCCAGCCGCAAGACCCAGCTGGAGGTTCTTGATGGCCTGTTCATCCTCTTCGGAAGCCTTGACGCTGCTCACACCGCATGTAACGATCTCAATACCGTAAACCTGTCCCCATGTCGAGGAAAGTTCATTATCAAGTGCCTCGGAAAGCTCTTTGGTATGTCCGGGCAGCGAGCTGTAGCGGATGCCCTGGTCGGAAATCCTGGCAAAGGCAGGCTGCAGAGCTGTCAGCAGCTCGGAGCGGAGCTGATCGTCAATCTTGTCACGTGTATAATCTCTGTCGACATTGCCGCAGATATTCTTGTAGAACAGGATCGGATCGGTCATCTTATAGGTATACTCACCGAAGCAGCGGATGGAGATATCCAGATCGAGACCGATGTTCTTGTCTACTACGCGGAAAGGAACAGGGCTCGCGGTCCCGTATTTATTCCCGATGATGTTCTTTGTATTGAAATAGTAAATACGCTGGTCTTTGGCAGTAACACCGCCGTAAGTGACGCGGGCCGCAAATTTCTTGAAGCTCTCTTTGATTCCCTCACCGAGACTGCCGGAGAAAACACTGGGCTCCGAAGAAGTGTCGTAAGTGTAGGCACCGGGCTCAGCACAGATATCCACAATAGCTCCCTGGTCGACGATGATCATACACTGGCCTTCATTGACAACGATCGTAGAACCATTGGTGATCACATTCTCACTGCCGCCCCTGTTGAGGATACCCGACTTGCCTGTGTGATGCTCGCCCTTGCGGACAAGCACATCCGTCGGCATTTCAGAGCAGTAAAAATATTCTTTCCACTGATCTCCGAGAACAGAACTAAGCGAAGCGCCTGCTGCTAAAATAAGTCCCATTGTACAACCTCCCTCTGAAAAGAAATAACATTTTTCTTCCGTGTTTCAATCACATCTGGTGTCTTACTATGGTATATTCATCTCCACCCTGATAATAGGGACAGGAGGAGTGACTGTCCGTAATAAATCTCACATAATCGTCTTCGTCCATATCTGCCTCGCAGATATAGTCGCCGTAATCGTCATCATATGCGTACAGCGCACATGTGTCACATTCATTTTGCATAATCTCTTCCCGATCATGCCGCTCGCCGGAGCGGCATCCGCGAGGAGAAAGCCCGGAACGGGTTTCTCCGATGCGATCAGCGGAGGTTTGAGCCGCCCCGCGGCACAAACCTCTGAGAGAGAAAAAACGCTATCGAGCGGTTTTTCTCTCTTATTTGCTCATAAGAATCTCTTTTGCCTTTTCAAGCTGGTTATCTGTCTTGTCCTTCTCATAAAGATCCTTGTCGAATTCAAGAACCTGATCGGGCTCGATTCCCACCTTATGGATGTTTCGTCCGTTGCGTGTGTAATAATCCGCAATCGTGATCTTTATGGCGGAGCCGTCGCCCAGCGGATAGAGATTCTGGACAATGCCTTTTCCGTAGGTCTGGGTACCGACAAGTGTTCCGATGCCCGCATCCTGGATCGCGCCGGCGAGAATCTCGGAAGCACTGGCCGAGTAACCGTTCACGAGAACGACCATGGGAATATTGAAGTCCGCACCCGGGCAGGTATATTCCTCGCGTTCTCCGTTCTTGTCCTCCATGTAGAAGATCAGACCTTCTGGCAGCATTTCGGAAGCGATCTGCGTAACTGCCGTGACCGTGCCGCCGGGGTTGTCGCGGAGATCAAGGATCATGGATTTCATTCCCGCAGCCTTAAGTTTGGAATACTCCTCGTCGAACTGACCGGGGGTCACATCATCGAACTGGCTGATCTTGAGATAGCCGATCTGATTATCCAGCATCTCGGAAGTTACGGTGGGTACATTGATCGTCTCACGGGTAGCTGTCACAGTGACATATTCACCGTCCCTGCTCACCTTGATGGTAACCGTCGTTCCCTCTTCGCCCTTGACGAGGTTGGCGACTTCGGAAGTGTCCATGGACAGGGTGTCGGTGCCGTCAACTTCACAGATGATATCACCGACCATAAGGCCCGCCTTTTCAGCAGGCGTTCCGGGCATGATTCCTGTAAAAACAGGAGCGCCGGTCTTGGTGTCAAGACCGATATAGGCGCCGATTCCCTTGTAGACACCGCTGGTCTCTTCCGTCATCGAATTATATTCCTCAGGTGTATAGTAGACCGTATAGGGATCTCCCAGGGAATCCATCAGGCCCTTGTACATGCCGTTTTCCAGAGTCTCTACGGTAGCCGTTTCCGGCTCATAATAATACTCCCGGATGCAGTCTTCGAGAAGCTTCAGCTTCTCGATGGACTCCTGATTCAGCGCAGAATCCGAGGCAGACATGGGATCACTGTCCACTCCGATCGTCTGCTCTGCGATGGTTCTGACAGGGAAAAAGTGCGCGGCAACTGCCAGAAAGGCGATTCCCACAGCAACGCCCAGAGCAAAAATCCCGATCTTTCCGGCTCCGCTTCTTCTGTGCCTGCGGGGCTTTACATATGAATTGTCCTGGACAGTGTTCGCATACTGTGCGGCGTCCTGCTGTGTATCCGGCCCGTTTTGGCCTGCCGGCATATTTCCGCTTGTCTGATATTCTTTTTCGTTCATTTCGCTGTATTCTTCCTTATGTATTCTGTGTATTTGCGTCTGTGTGCCGTCTCAATCTTCCGGTCCTGAGCCTGAGACAGTTCATTCGTGATTATTTTAAAGAATGCAGGCCCTTTTGTCACTCTTTTCGAAGGAAGATTCATGACAAATACACCTTTCGTTCACACTCCTGCTGTGATGCGAATGATTTGCCGGAAATACACGGGATAAAAACCATCAGAAGTCGTACTGCTCCATATATTTCATATATTTCACAACCATAAGGGCAATTTTGAAGGTTATAGCATCCTCAAAGACACGCAGATCCAGTCCGGTGCTCTTCTGAAGCTTGTCAAGGCGGTACACAAGGGTGTTCCTGTGGATAAAGAGCTGTCTGGATGTCTCGGAGACATTCAGACTGTTCTCAAAGAATTTGTTGATCGTGGCAAGTGTCTCCTGGTCGAAATCATCGGGGTTTTTGCCCTTGAAGATCTCCCGGATGAACATCTTGCAGAGAGGGATCGGCAGCTGATAGATCAGACGGCCGATTCCAAGCTCGTTATAGGCGATCACAGTGCGGTCCTCAAAGAAGATCTTGCTGACATCCAGCGCCATTTTAGCTTCCTTGAACGAGCGGCTGACTTCCTTGATCTCCTCGACAACAGTACCATAGGAGACCCGGATATCCATGATGCCAAGCCGGTGGAGCTGCTGCTCAATATTGAGTGCCGCCTTCTCAATGTCTTTTTCCTTACTTGTGTCGGACAGTTCCTTGACAATAACGACATTTGTCTCGTCAACAGCCGTGACAAAATCCGCGCTGGAAACGCCGATATATTCCTGCAGCAGTTCCAGAACATTGCGGTCCTTGTCGGATTCATTTTCGACGATCATGACGACCCGCTTCACATCCGGAACGATGCGGAGCTTCTTGGCACGACTGTAAATATCCACAAGAAGCAGGTTGTCCAGGAGCAGATTCTTCATGAAACTGTCTTTGTCATAGCGCTCCTTGAAAGCCGCCATCAGACCGTGAAGCTGAAAAGCCGCCATTCTGCCGACCAGCAGTGTATTGTCCGTATCGCCATAGACGACGAGGACATAACCCAGCTGCTGATCTTCCATGACCTTGAAAAACTGGAAAGGACCTGCCGACTGCGAATCCGCAGGCGATCCGGCGAAATCGGGGATCGCGCGTGATGCATCCTCAAAGACCGGTGCCGTGGACACCACTTCTCTTCCGTCAGCGTCCATGATACATATTTCCAGCCTTGTGATCTCCTTAATACCATCAATCGTATTCTGTAAAACCTGATTAGAAACCATCTTCCCACTCTTTCCTGCAGAATCATTCCGCATGAAAACCGTCTTACATATGCCCTTCCTATTATTCTAAAGTAAAATGCAATAATTTTCCACAAAAAAAGCAAGAAATTTTGTATGAAATAAACAAATACAAAACATTTCTTTGCGAAATCACGGTATTTATGCACAATTAAAAAAACACAGCTCCCGCTGTGTTTTTTTCAGGTTCTACAGTAGTACAATCCGATCGTCTTCAATAGATATTTTGTTTTCCTTGAGGAGATGGCCGACCGCACGCTTGAACTCATTTTTGCTCATATGTGTCTTTTCACGGATCAGCTCCGGCGCCGCCTTGTCGGTAAAAGGAATCATCCCCCCGCCTTCATTGAGCATGTTGAGGATTGCTTCCACATCCGCGTCGATCTGCAGGTAGCCTTTTTCGCGGATACTCAGATCGATCTTTCCGTCCGGCTTGATGCTGGTCACACGTGCCTGTACAACTTCACCGGCTTTGAGTTCACGAACAAGTTCGCGACGGGGAATCAGCGCAGAGTAAATGCTGTCTACAGCGACGAAAGCACCGAAGTTGCGGCTTGTCTCGTAGACAACACCCGAGACCTGATCACCGGCCTTGTAGGGGCTGTCGGTACGGAGCCAGGGGTATACATTCATGGTCGCACAGAGCCGCTCACTCTTATCCAGATAAACAGCGACGAGAACAGTCTGTCCTTCCTTCACTCGTTCACGCGGCTGTTCATGATAAGGGAGCAGCAAGTCCTTATCAAGTCCCCAGTCCAGAAAAGCGCCTATGCGGCTGACCTGGATGACAGTGAGATAACCGACCTGATGCAATGTCAGCTTCGGCTCTTTGCGGGTAGCGATCAGCCTGTCTTCTGAATCCTTGTAGAGGAAAACCTCCAGTTCATCTCCAATGGAGGCCCCGTCAGGCACCTGAGAGCGGGGGAGCAGGACCCTTTCATTGGGAACATCCCCTGTAAGATAAACTCCAAAAGGTACCTGCCTGTCAATTCGCAGTATTTGTTTTTCTCCAATTTTCAGCATGTTGTCCCTTTCCGATCTATACATTTGCGGCATTCCGGAAAGATTTTTTCATAAAAGCTCCTTTGCAGCTGCAATCGGGATCACTCCTGTCAAAATGTGCAACCCCTGCACATCTGCAACGGTATATTCGAATTTGTATCCAAGTAATCGATTAATATAATCAGCAGCTCTGTGAAAAATGCATTTCCATGATCGCGTAGGGTTTTCCGTCCTCTGCGTTAAGTGAGACATAGGCTTCGGAAGAATTGTCCTCGTACAGAACAGGAATGATCCGGTCTCCCAGAACAGCCTGTTTTCTGTATTCAATCCGAAGTACATCTGGCATCTTTTCCGCAGGGAGAAGACCTGCCGCGATCCGGACATATTGTCCGTTGTTCATATGCCGGTTTGTATCGAGATGATATTCCTGTACTGTCAGAGGCTCCAATGACTTTCCGGGGAGATCCGGGATCCGGATCTTGCGGGAGTCATATTCCATGTCAAGCCTTTGTCCGACAGGATATTTTTCAATAATATCCTCAGGAATACGGACCGGGTGCATCGCCCTTGTGTCTACCAGCGTCCATACCGAGTTGGCAGCGGCGAGCCGCTCTCCGTCTTTCGTTTCCATCAGGAAATTGCGAAGGCCGACTCCTCCTTTCAACTTGTATGGAATTGTACCAATCCTGACTTCTTCACCAAGAGAAGGCATTCTGGAAATCTCTACACGCCAATAAACAATGATCCAGGCCAACCCGCGGGAATACAGATGTCTGACGCCGATTTCATAATCTTCAGACTGAAAAGTTGAGCAGTCCTGAAAATAATCGATCAGTTTTTCCGGTGTCAATCTTCCGAAAGCATCCGTTTCACTAAAGCGGATTCTGCTGGTAAAAGCGTACATCCAATCCTCCGTTATCCTTGTTTTTCTGTATTCCGTACAGTTTTTCCGTTCAGGGGTTTCCGTCCAGGGAATGACCAGCGGAATAGCGCCTTACAAACCGTTCATCTTTGCTGTATCACCCGTGTTTTCCTTTTTTCAGGACTCCCTTCGAATCAAAATAGCATTTCCTGCCATTGATGGTCTTCCAGCCGCTGGCCCTGACCAGCGTCTTCTTGTCAAAGTAATACCATTTTCCGCTGATCTTTTTCCATCCCTTGACAAATTTACCGGTCTTTTTGTCCGCGTAATACCATTTTGACCCGATTTTGATGAAGCCGTGCTGAACCTGCCCCTTGCTGTTGAAGTAATAATACGAATGCCCGATCTTGTGCTTGCCGGGGGTCATCCTGGAATAATCCTTGACAGAGAAATAGTAGGTCTTGCCGCCAATCCACTGCCACTTCTGCAGGAGCTTTCCGGTCTTCACAGAAGCATAGTACCACTTCGATCCAACCTTGAAAAATCCGGTGACTCTTGCACCGCTGGAGTTGAAATAATATCTTCCTCCGTTGATGGTGAGGAATTTGTTCTTTACATACTTTCCGTCAGGACCGATGTAATACACCTTGCCCGACACAGTACGCCATACATTTCTGGGCTTGGCAGCACTCTGTGCAGAAGCATTGGAACTGCCGCCCCCTGCCGACTTCCTCAGGACAATAGTCCCCCGCTTCCCGCGGCTTCCCATGCTCCACGGAACATGGTACACATTGCTGGTATGTCCGTCCACAACAGGCATTCCGGAGGAATTCTTTCCAACGCAGAGAGCTGTATGATCGTAAGTGCCGTTGCCGTTCCAGTCATAGTAAACCGGATTTCCTACAGACACATTCGCGTTCGAGGCAGTCAGGAATGTACCGTATTCCTTGAAATGCCGGATGTGTCCCATAACATTGATCCAGTTCACAGACTGCGGGAACCAGTCAGAGGTTTTGGGCATTCCGCCGGCATACAGACACTGGGAAACAAAATTGGCACAGTCCACGCCGCGGTATTCTTTATAGTCGCGGTTGTATTTTTTCCAGTACTTATCGGCGTAGGCTACGGCCTTTGAGGGATGATAGGTATACCCCGATGCAGACGCCTCATACACTTCATTTTCTTCTGCATCCATTGCCTGCTGCAGAGCTGCGGAAGGAACTGCTGCGCTCTCATCGATTTCGAAGGAAAGAGCCGTGTCTTCGTCCTGCTTTATCGCTCCTTCTTTCTCTGTTCCTGTATCGCTGATCTGCGCATAAGCGACCGGGGCGGACTCCATGTCCGACTTCACC
>ONXK01000016.1 GCA_900321785.1 uncultured Lachnospiraceae bacterium
GAAGAGATCATCCAGCAGGTTCAACAGCAGCAGAGCAATTCTCCCGGCATGCATCCCAGGGGCGCAGCAGGCTCTGTCGTCGTCAAAGGCGTCCATGATGTATCGATCCGTTTCTCCAAATGCTGCAACCCTGTTCCGGGTGACGACATTGTCGGCTTTATCACAAGGGGCCGCGGTATTTCCATCCACCGTACGGACTGCAGCAATGTATTGAATGTGGCGGAGGAGGATAAGGACCGGATCATTGAGGCATCCTGGATCGAAAATGCGGCACAGAAAAAGGAAGAAGGCTTCCTTGTCGAGATCAAGATCTTCGCCACGGACCGTGCCGGTCTTCTCAATGACCTGACCAGGATCTTTTCGGAAAAAGACATCAGCATTCTGCGCATCAGCTCCATGACCAGCAAGCAGGGCATCGCCACACTGCTGTTTGGTTTTGAAGTGAAGAGCCGTGAAGAGCTGCACGACATTATAGGCTGCCTGCAGGCTGTCCGCGATGTCCGCGCAGTCAAGAGAAACAGCGGCTGACGGACCTCTGCCTGAAAAGGCAGCTGAACCCGTTTTGCGGCACCGGCACAGAGTTTTCGAAAAACATAAAGCGCAAAGACAGAAGGGAACAGACATATGGCGTCGAACGCAGTTATCAAAGTTAATTGTTTTGTGGTCGGTATGGTACAGACCAATTTTTACTACCTTCACAGAGAAGACAGCAAGGAAGCTATTGTCTTTGATCCTGCGGATCTCGGCGACAGGCTCTATGAAGAGATGGAAAAGCAGGGCTTGAAGATCAAAGCCATCTTCCTGACCCACGCCCACTTTGACCATATCATGGGCCTTGAAGCTCTGAAAGAACGCTCGGGAGCTCCGGTTTACGCCTGCATCCACGAAAAGCGTCTTTGTGAGTCTGCAAGGCTGAACCAGTCCCAGATGATCGGACGTCCCTGCACAGTTGAACCGGACTTCTATCTGGAGGACAACCAGGAAGTGACTGTCGCTGACATCACCATGAAGGTCCTCTTCACACCCGGACACACGGAAGGAAGCTGCGCCTATTATATTGAGGACGGCAATATCCTGATCAGCGGAGACACTCTTTTCCAGGGCTCTGTCGGCCGCTCGGACCTGCCCACCGGCGACGGTGAGACTCTGCTGGAATCGATCCGGACACGCCTTTACGTTCTTCCGGACGATACAACCGTATTCTCCGGACACGGTGATACGACGACGATCGGTTATGAAAAAAAGCACAACTGGTTTGTCAGGGCATGACCCGCACGGTACACCGTCTGCATCGACACAACACCGGTGGGACCTGCCGCAGAGGAAACTGAATAGAAGAGCTCTGCGGCTGAATATATAACACAGTCAACCTTAACAGAACACATCATCCAGCGAGCCGAAGCCTGCCACAGGTCAGCGCGCCTTATTTAGGTGCGTCCTGCAGCAGCTTTTTGTCTGCATAGCAGTTCATGATCCCTTCGGCCGTGGATTTAGTCGGTAAAAATGATCACTGCAATCGTAAACATTGACCTGTACAGATATGAGATCCACTCTCTTTTAAAGGCTTTTTATCCGCAGGAGGACGTCAAGGTACTGACACAGGCCGACGCCGAAAACAACAGGAAATATCAAAAAATCGCGAAAGAACCCTTTCTGAAAGTGACTTTTGATGATACAATAGTCACCCTGTCTTTCTGTGACGGGAGCGGCACAAGGTCGGCAAAAGCGCCTGAAGGAACTTCTTTTGCCTGCAAGGGGACGCTGCTGAAAACACAGATGAAGCATCTGCTCTACGCAATGCTGGCAGACAGGGAAGAGCGTACACTTCCCTGGGGAGAACTCATCGGGATCCGCCCGACCAAGATCGCCATGCAGTCCCTGCTCAGGGGAGAGACCCCGGAACAGGCGGCGGCGGATCTGGAACGCGACCACCTTGTCAGTCCCGGGAAGGCCCTTCTTTCCGCGCAGATCGCACAGAGGGAGCGCGAGATTCTGGCGGATATCCACTATGAGAATGGCTACAGCCTCTATGTGGGGATCCCCTTCTGTCCGACCACCTGCCTCTACTGCTCCTTCCCCTCATTTAATCTGGCCCATTGGAAGGACAGAGTGGACGACTACCTGGATGCTCTGGAAAAAGAGATCGCAGCCGCCTCTGAAATGATGCGTGGCCGGGTGCTGGATACCGTCTATATCGGCGGCGGCACACCTACAACACTGGAACCCGCCCAGCTGGAGAGGCTGTTTTCCCTTCTGGAAAAATATTTCCCCATGGAGGACATTCAGGAATTTACGATCGAGGCAGGAAGACCTGACAGCATTACAGCGGACAAACTCCGTGTCATCCGGGCCCACAAAGTCACCCGCATCAGCGTCAATCCCCAGACCATGAAGGAGGAGACCCTCCGGCTCATCGGCCGCAGGCATACGGTGCAGCAGGTGCGTGACGCCTTTGCTCTGTGCAGAGAGGCCGGCTTCGACAATATCAACATGGACATTATCCTCGGACTGCCCGAAGAGACGGAAGAGGACGTAGCAAGGACTCTCGAGGAGATCGAAAAACTGTCGCCCGACAGCCTTACGGTCCACTCCCTCGCCTTAAAGCGCGGCTCCCGCATGCAGAAGTATATTGAGGAAAAGGGATTTTCTTCTATAAACAATACCGACGGCTGCATGGAGATCGCCTCTATGGCCGCTGCACGGATGGGGATGGAACCCTATTATCTGTACAGACAGAAAAACATATCCGGAAATCTGGAAAACGTAGGTTATTCCCGTCCCGGAAAAGCCGGCATCTATAACATCCTCATCATGGAGGAAAAACAGTCGATCCTGGCTCTTGGCGCAGGCAGTATCTCCAAGGCGGTTTTCCCGGGAGGACGGATCGAGCGCAGCGACAACTGTAAGGATGTCGAAACCTATCTGGAAAATATTGATGAGATGATCGAGCGGAAAAGAAGACTCGGCATCGGAAACTCTTGATATATGATAAGGAACCGGTAATTTTTATATGGCAGCAAGTCGAAAGAAACACAATCTGGTAATCGTTGAGTCGCCTGCAAAGGTGAAGACGATCAAGAAATTTTTGGGATCAAGTTATGAAGTGGCCGCATCAAACGGTCATGTCCGCGATCTTCCCAAGAGCAAAATGGGAATCGATATCGAACATGACTATGAGCCTCAGTACATCACCATCCGGGGAAAAGGAGAGGCCGCTCTGAAACTGGAGGACGCCAAGGACAAGCAGGTCTCCAGGATCACATTCAACGAGATCACAAAAAAGGCCGTCACCCAGTCTCTGAAAAATGCCAGAGAGCTGGATATGAACCTGGTGGATGCCCAGCAGACACGCCGTATCCTCGACCGCATGGTCGGCTATGAGATCTCTCCCCTGTTGTGGGAGAAGGTCAAACGTGGACTTTCCGCAGGACGCGTGCAGTCTGTGGCCCTGCGCATGATCGGCGACAGGGAGGATGAGATCAATTCCTTCATCCCTCAGGAATACTGGACACTTGATGCGTCCCTCAATGTAAAAGGGAGCACAAAGCCCCTGACTGCCCACTACTACGGAAGCATCGGCGAAGACGGCAAGGCTGTCCGCACGGAACTCAAAAACCGCGAAGAGACAATGCGGATCGTCGACGGACTCACCGGCGGTGAGTTTGCCATTCGTGAGGTGAAACGGTCGGAACGCACCCGCAAATCCCCCCTTCCCTTCACCACATCCACGCTTCAGCAGGAGGCCAGCAAGGTCCTCAATTTCTCTACACAGAAGACCATGCGTGTAGCACAGCAGCTCTATGAGGGCGTGGAGATCAAAGGACAGGGAACCGTGGCTCTGATCACTTATCTGAGAACGGACAGCATCCGAATCTCCGATGAGGCCCAGGCTGCGGCAGCTTCCTATATCACCGAAAACTACGGTGCGGAATATGCCCTGGAGAAGGAGAAGGAAGAAAAGAAGAGCGCAAAGATCCAGGATGCCCATGAAGCGATCCGTCCCACGGACATCACAAGGCTTCCTGCTTCTGTCCGCGAATCCCTCTCCCGTGAGCAGTACCGTCTCTACAACCTGATCTGGAAACGCTTCGTGGCAAGCCGCATGAGCGCTGCCAGATATGAGACCACTCAGGTGCGGATCGCAGCTTCCCCTGCCGCTTCTTCTCAGATCGGTCCACAGATGTTTACCGTCTCCGCCTCCCGTCTTATTTTTGAAGGCTTCCAGAAGGAGAAGACACCTTCCATCAGCAAGGCGATCGACGAGAATACCGGGGTCACCCTGGAGTCCTTTGACCCCCGCCAGCACTATACACAGCCGCTGCCGCATTACACGGAGGCAACGCTGGTCCGTGCTCTGGAAGAACAGGGAATCGGACGTCCCAGTACCTATGCGCCCACCATCACCACCATTCTGGCCCGCCGCTACATTGTCAAGGAAGAAAAAAATCTCTACATGACAGAGCTGGGCGAAGTGGTCAACAACATCATGAAACAGGCCTTCCCGACCATCGTCAACCCGCACTTTACGGCGAATATGGAGACGCTTCTGGACGGGATCGCAGACGGCGAGGTGCGCTGGAAGACGGTGATCGAAAACTTCTATCCCGATCTTCATGAGGCTGTACTCGAGGCAGAAAAGACACTGGAGAAGGTCAAGATCGCGGATGAGGAGACAGAAGAGATCTGCGAAAACTGCGGACGCCACATGGTCATAAAATACGGCCCTCACGGCAAATTCCTGGCCTGCCCGGGATTCCCCGAGTGCCACAACACCAAGCCTTACTATGAAAAGATCGGTGTGGCATGCCCGAAATGCGGCAAGGATATCATCGTGCGTATGTCCAAAAAAGGCCGCCGCTACTATGGCTGCGTGGACAACCCTGCATGTGACTTCATGGTCTGGCAGAAGCCTTCACAGAAAAAGTGCCCCCGCTGCGGCAATATCATGCTGGAGAAGGGAACCCGCCTGGTATGTGCTGACAAGGAATGCGGATACGTGGAAAAACGCAGCGAATCAGAAGAGGAGTAAAAATCCCTTGAAGGGGTACGCGCAGTAACGGGCGCTCTGCGCGCCGGAGAACAGGCAATACAGACAAAAGGAACAGAATAACCGCAGTAAACGGGACACATATACATCTGGAGATAGATCAGACACAGAACGGAATGACAGCGGAAACAGGTAGACATCTCCCCATAATACTGCTCTGATCAGCAGGAGGTAATAATATTGGATACTCTGCATGCAGCAAATAATGTCGTGTTGCTGGACAACACAAGAAAAATCGAGAAGCTGATTCATAACAATGACACCGGGAAAGTTGTCTTCAACGATATTTGCAGGGTGATGAGCGATATCCTGCAGGCACACATCCTTGTCATCAGCAAGAAAGGCAAGGTCCTCGGAGTCGGTGAATGCAGGGAAGTCAATGCCGCACACACCTTGATCGTGGAGGAGATCGGAACCTTTGTCGATCCCGGACTCAACACCCGTCTTCTGGATGTTCTCTCCACACACGAGAATGTCTCTTTGCAGACACTCGGTTTCTTTTCTAATGAAGACAAGGACCTGATGGGGATCGTTCTTCCCATCGAAGTTGCCGGCGAGCGCCTGGGCACCGTCTTTATCTATAAGGACGGCGAGCACTTTGATATCGACGACATCATCCTCTCCGAATACGGCACGACCGTAGTGGGACTTGAAATGCTCCGTGCGGTCTCCGAGGAGAACGCGGAGGAGAACCGCAAGATCGCAGTCGTAAAGTCTGCCATCAGCACGCTGAGCTATACCGAAATGCATGCCATTATCCATATCTTCGAAGAACTCGACGGGGTGGAAGGGATCCTTGTTGCCAGCAAGATCGCGGACAAGGCCGGCATTACCAGAAGTGTCGTTGTCAACGCGCTCCGCAAGTTTGAATCCGCGGGCGTCATCGAATCCCGTTCTTCCGGCATGAAGGGAACCTACATCAAGGTCCTCAACGATGCCATCTACGGCGAGCTCGCGGGCCTTCGCAGACAGGTCCAGCCCTGATCTGCCGATCACAGGGACAGCCGGGTCACCCGGGAAGGCTGAGATACCGGTGACAGTTCAAAAATTGGAGAATCGTTATAAGTCACTCCCCCACCAGATTCGACGTGTTTTTGAGCGTCGGAACGCTCAAAAACCGGAGTTTTACGGCGTTCGGCGTTTCGCGAAGCGAAATTGGAATAATCTTTGCCTTTTACCTATTGCGCAATCTCACTGAATGTGCTATTGTTTTTAAGTTGCAATTTTTATGTCTTTTTATCAGACACGCGTCCCAGCGGATGCCGGTGCTCTTTTTCAAAAAGGGTGGCAGAATCCTCAATGACCGCGAAAGGGCGCGGAAGAACAACCATTTACAGGAGGAAAAGTAAACATGGGTATCGTATCAATGAAACAGCTGCTGGAAGCAGGCGTACACTTCGGTCATCAGACAAGACGCTGGAACCCCAAGATGGCTCCCTACATCTTCACCGAGCGTAACGGCATCCACATCATCGACCTTCAGAAGTCCGTCATTCTCGTAGACGAGGCTTACAAGGCAGTCTTCCAGATCGCAGAGCAGGGCGGCACCATCCTGTTCGTAGGCACCAAGAAGCAGGCACAGGACGCAGTCAAGGCTGAGGCTACCCGCTGCGGCATGTACTATGTCAACGAGAGATGGCTCGGCGGCATGCTGACCAACTTCAAGACCATCCGCAGCCGCGTTGACCGCCTTCGCAAGATTGAGCAGATGGCGCAGGACGGCACCTTCGAAGTTCTTCCCAAGAAGGAAGTTGCAAAGCTTCAGAAGGAGTGGGATAAGCTTGAGAGGAACCTGGGCGGCATCAAGGACATGACCCGTATTCCCGATGCAATCTTCGTAGTCGACCCCAAGAAGGAGAGAATCTGCGTAGCAGAGGCACACGCTCTGGGCATCACCCTGATCGGTATCGGCGACACCAACTGTGATCCCGAAGAACTCGACTTCATCATCCCTGGCAACGACGATGCAATCCGTGCAGTCAAGCTCCTTTGCAGCAAGATGGCAGATGCTGTCATCGAGGCTAACCAGGGTGCGGAAGCTGACGGCGCTGAGCAGGAAGCTCTTGCAGAAGAGTCCGCAGCATCCGAGGCTGAGCAGGCAGCAGAGGGAACCCTCTGATCCTGAAGCATACGATTTCAGAATAGACAAGATTGAGACATGATTGAATAACAGCTGCTGCAGACTCCGGCAGCGGAGTCTGCGGCACATACGCAAAGATAGATTGAAAGGAAGTACACTATGGCTATTACAGCTGCTCAGGTAAAAGAACTCCGTGAAGCAACCGGCGCGGGCATGATGGACTGCAAGAAGGCTCTGGTAGAGACCAATGGCGATATGGACGCCGCTGTTGAGGTCCTTCGCAAGAAAGGTCAGGCGAAGGCTGAGAAGAAGGCCAGCAGGATCGCTGCAGAAGGTATCTGCCTGATCGCCAACGACGGCGACCAGAAGGCAGCAGTGGTCGAAGTTAACTCCGAGACCGACTTCGTTGCACAGAACGAGAAATTCCGTGACTATGTTGCAAAGGTCGCTGAGCAGGCTCTGAAGACCGAGGCAAAGGATATCGATGCATTCATGGCTGAGCCCTGGATCGAAGATTCCGCCAAGACTGTCAACGAAGCACTTGTTGACATGATCGCTGTCATCAGCGAGAAACTGAGCATCCGCCGCTTTGAGCAGGTCACTGCACAGGACGGCTGTGTTGTTTCCTATCTGCACGGCAAGGGCCGTATCGCCGTCATCATCGACGCCAAGACCAATGTCGTGAACGACGCTGTCAAGGAAGCCCTGACCAACGTTGCAATGCAGGTTGCAGCTATGTCTCCCAAGTATGTCACCGTGGACGAAGTTCCCGAGTCCTACAAAGAGCATGAGAAGGAGATCCTTCTTGCACAGGCAATCGAAGAGAACGAGAAGCTTCCCGAGAATAAGCGCAAACCTCAGAACATCATCGAGAAGATGCTGACCGGCAGACTTAACAAAGAGCTCAAGCAGATCTGCCTGTATGACCAGGTTTACGTAAGAGCTGAAGACGGCAAGCAGACTGTTGCTCAGTACCTGCAGCAGGTCGGCAAGGCCAACGGCGCTGATCTTTCTGTCCGCCGCTTCATCCGCTTCGAGACCGGCGAAGGTATCGAGAAGAAAGTTGAGAACTTCGCAGAGGAAGTTATGAGCCAGATCAAGCACTGATGCTTAATACTGACTGAATTTGTGAATGCTTTGCATTACAGGCGCCTGTATGGATTTTTCATACAGGCGCACTTTTCATATAGTCATAAAAGATGTATGATAAGGATGTTTAGGGCAAAAGGTATGCGAGGGCTCTGTTTTTCTGCCCGGAAGGATTTATATGACAATAAAAAGAATTAATGATAATACGATCAGCTGCACCATCTCGCCGGAAGATCTGCGCGCGAATGGGATTGAGCTGGATGATCTTTTTGACCGCAAGAAAGAGGCGGTGGATTTTATCCGGCAGACAGTAGCGCAGGTCGCGATTTCCGAGAACTTTGATCTTCGGGGCGATCTGACTACCATGCGGATCTCTGTACTTCCGGATCGGTCCCTCAACCTCCTGATCACAAGAGAGGACACCAAAGAAGGTGCGGCCCGCGAAGTGCGCAGGATCGCCAGAAGCATCTTTGATTCCATTGCTTCCAGGGCGGCTGAAAATGCCGGCGGACAGGACAATGAGCAGGAGGGCAGTGCTTCCGAAAGCCTGATGAAATCCCTTCTCGCGGGGATCTCTGAAAGCAGCGAAGAGAAAAGTGAAGACGGACAGGAAAAAAAGCAGCTGCCCATGGCAGGCGACACCTTTATGTTTTCTTTCTTCTCTGTGCGGGACGCCATGGACTGCTGCAGGGTATTTGCCGACGCAGGACCGGTCGAATCCTCCCTCTATTATCTGCGCGAAGACGACACCTATTTTCTCATTGTACACCGGACAGAGGATACACCCGCCGGTTTTGAGAAATGTGTGCTCTCCGCCAATGAATTCGGAGAGCTGGTCACATCCGAAGAACAGTATATTGCCTTTGTCACGGAACACGGAGATTGTGTGGCCAAAGACCATGCCATCGAAATGTTCATGAACGTGATCCCCGGGATCGGTGAAAATGTCATCGACAGAAAAAAGACGCGGAAAGGGCATAAAAAAGACGCTGTTTCTGCGGAAAATACCCCCTCGTCAATTAAGAAAAAAGATGATCCGGAGGAAGCGTAATGCGCCTCAATCAGTATATTGCCGCCTGCGGCGTCTGCTCCAGGCGGGAAGCCGACCGACTGGTCCAGGCAGGACAAGTCCTGGTGGACGGGCAGCCGGCGGAACTGGGAATGAACCTTCGCGGAGACGAGACGGTCACCGTCAGAGGTAAAGTTTTGGAATCACCGCGGACACCGGTCGTGGTCGCCTGGTACAAGCCTGTCGGCGTGACCTGCACAGCGCGTGATCCGCATGCAGAGAGGACCATTGCGGATGCCTTCCGGTACCCGGTGCGCCTGACCTATGCGGGAAGGCTCGACAGGGATTCGGAAGGCCTTCTTCTGATGACCAATGACGGCGCCCTGATCGATGCCATGATGCGCGGTGCCAACGGCCATGAGAAAGAGTATATCGTGCGTGTTCGCAGCAGGATCTCCGACGGAGAACTGCACCGGCTGGAAAAGGGCATGTATCTGCGGGAACTCAAACAGCAGACAAAGCCGTGTACGGTGGAACGTCTGGGCGACAGGACCTTCAGGATCGTTCTCACCCAGGGACTGAACCGGCAGATCCGCCGCATGTGCAGCGCCCTGGGACATGAAGTGCGCACCCTCAAGAGGATCCGTGTCGTCAATATTGAACTGGGCGCCCTCAGACCCGGACAGCAGCGGAAGATCGAAGGAGAGGAACTCGAAGAACTCTACAAAAAGGTGATGCTGCCCAGGACCTCCGGAAAAAACAGCCCGGCAAAACATGTTCGCAGAGAAAAGCGGGAGGGGACTCCGAAGACAAATGCCTCCCGTCCGTCTGCCCCTTTCCGCAAAGGATCAGGAGGCGGTCCCGAATCTGCAAGGTGAGGAAAAATGGCTGAAGACAAGAAAAAGACCTCCGATGCGCTCTACAGACGGATGGAATATCTCACAGATCTTTTAAACCGGGCGTCGGAAGCCTATTACGCCAGGGATACGGAGATCATGCCCAACCTGGAGTACGATGCTCTATATGACGAGCTGCGTGCGCTGGAAGAGGAGACCGGCATTGTGATGGCGGGATCGCCCACCGTAAGCGTCGGCTATGCTGCAGTGGAAGAACTGCCCCGCGTGCGGCATGAGCAGCCCATGCTGTCACTGGACAAAACCAAGTCCAGAGAAGATCTGGCGGCATGGCTGGGAGACCAAAAGGGCCTTCTGTCCTGGAAACTGGACGGCCTGACGGTGGTCCTGACCTATGAAAACGGCAGGCTCTCCCGAGCTGTCACCCGCGGAAACGGAGAGATCGGCGAAGAGATCACCGCCAATGCAGCGACGTTCAGAAATATCCCTGCCGTGATCCCCTTTACAGGAAAGCTCACTCTCCGCGGGGAAGCCGTGATCCGTTATTCCGACTTTACCCGTATCAATGAGGAAATTGCCGCCGAGGCGGCTTCCAGAGGCACTTTGGAAGATGTCCGCTATAAGAACCCCAGAAACCTCTGCAGCGGCTCTGTGCGCCAGCTGGACAGCGCTGTGACGGCAAAGCGCCGTGTCCGCTTCTATGCCTTTACTCTGGTGGAGGCCTCCCTGAAAGAGGATCCTGCAGACACGTCCGCTGCCCCTGCAGCCCCTGATTTCCACAATTCACGTCTCGAGCAGCTGCGCTTTCTGCAGGAGCAGGGGTTTGAGACTGTGGAGACTGAATTGGTGACAGGTGCCGATGTCCTGCAGGCAGTTGCGAGATTCGAAGAAAAGATCGCCGGTTTCGACATCCCTTCCGACGGCCTGGTCCTTCTGATGGACGATATTGCCTACGGCGAATCCCTCGGACGGACGGCCAAGTTCCCCAGAAACTCCATCGCCTTTAAGTGGGCGGACGAGCTTCAGGAGACAACTCTGACCGAGGTGGAGTGGAGTGCCAGCAGAACGGGGCTGATCAATCCTGTTGCCATCTTTGAACCCGTTGAACTCGAAGGAACAACGGTCCGGCGGGCATCTGTACACAATGTCAGTATCGTTCGCGCTCTGCAGCTGGGGATCGGCGACCGGGTGACCGTCTACAAGGCCAATATGATCATCCCCCAGATCGCGGAAAACCTGACAAGATCCGGAACACTGGAGATCCCCTGTACATGTCCTGTATGCGGGGGCCCCACTCAGATCAGGCGTGAGATCGACACAGAGGTACTTGTCTGTACCAACCCGGAATGTCCTGCCAAAAAGATCAAGGCTTTTACGCTCTTTGCAAGCCGCAGCGCCATGAACATTGAGGGGCTTTCCGAAATGACCCTGGAAAAATTCATTGCGGAGGGCTTCATCCACGAATTCGCGGATATTTATCATCTGGATGACCACAGAGATGCCATTGTGGAGATGGAGGGCTTCGGTGAGAAGTCCTACACCCGCCTCATGGAGAGTGTGGACAAGTCCAGGAATACCACCATGCCTCGCCTGCTCTACGCCCTCGGCATTGCGGGTATCGGCGCAGCAAACGCCAGAGTCCTGTGCGATCACTTTGCGGATGATATCAGCGCGATCCGTTCCGCGGATCAGGACAAGCTCAGTCAGGTAGAAGGAATCGGCCCTGTCCTTGCGGAAGCTGTTTCCGCATGGTTTGCCAATGAGAAAAACCAGGGCATGCTCGACCGTCTGCTGCAGGAGGTGCATCCCGCTGTCAGGGACAACCTCAGGACCGCCGGAAGAGGGGGCCGGACCCCTGAAGACGGAGATCATGCGGAAGGTGCCGGAGCAGAACCGGCCGCGGAGGACCCCATTGCGGGAAAGACCTTTGTGGTCACCGGAAAGGTCTTTCACTTCGCCAACCGCGACGCACTCAAAGAATATATCGCGGACCGGGGCGGAAAAGTCACCGGCAGTGTTTCTGCCAAAACAGATTTTCTCATCAACAATGATGTCACATCGACATCCTCGAAAAATAAAAAAGCCGCACAGCTGGGGATTCCTATTCTTTCGGAAGAGGACTTCATGAAGCTTGCGGGAAAAGAAATTGAGTAAGGACCTGCAGACCTGCGGAACAGCGGTTTTTTATGTGACCGCCTGAACGTCAAAGATCCACGGATCTTTGATATATCGGCCGGGACATAAGATCAGACGCGGCTTATCTTCCGGCAGGATCGCCAGGCCATGGAAAAGAGGACAACATGCCAATCAGGATAAAGAATGGACTTCCTGTAAAGGAGAAACTGGAGAGAGAAAACTTATTTGTGATCGATGAGACAAGAGCCATCGATCAGGATATCCGTCCGCTTGAGATCTGCATTCTGAATCTCATGCCGACCAAAGAGGAGACAGAGCTTCAGCTTCTGCGAATGCTCTCCAACACACCGCTGCAGCTCAACGTAACGTTTATGCGGATGAGCTCTCACCAGTCGGTCAACGTGTCCGCTTCTCACCTGATGCATTTTTATTATTCCTTCCAGGAACTCAGACACAGAACTTTTGACGGACTGATCATCACCGGTGCGCCGGTCGAAAAAATGGAGTACGAGGAAGTGGACTACTGGCCCGAACTCTGTGAAGTATTTGAGTGGAGCAAGTCCAATGTTACCAGTACTTTCCATATCTGCTGGGGGGCGCAGGCGGGACTTTACTATCACTACGGCCTTCCCAAAAGGCTTCTGGACAAAAAGCTTTTCGGCGTCTACTCACATAAGGTGCGTCACAGAAAAGAGCCCATTGTCCGCGGCTTCGACGACTATTTCCTGATTCCCCACAGCCGCTATACAGAGGTCCCCGCAAAGGCCATCCACGCCTGCAAGGATCTCAAGATCCTGGCGGAATCCCCCGAGGCGGGCATATTGCTCTGCATGTCCCGTGACGGCAGACGCTTCTTTATCATGGGCCATCCGGAGTATGACCGCAACACCCTGCGCGATGAGTATAACCGTGACATCCGCAAGGGTCTGGACATCGATGTTCCGCTCAACTATTTCCCTGACGACGATCCCACCCAGCGCCCTCTTCTGCAGTGGCGGTCGCACAGCAATAACCTTTACTGCAACTGGATCAACTACTACGTCTACCAGGCGACGCCCTATGACCTCAATGAGATCTCCGAGCAGTCCTGGGTATATAAGCCCAAGAACAGGAAGAAGAGCGAGACAGAATAGGTTTTTGAAAGCAAGAGCCTTTATAAAGGACTCACTTGCGCCCGCCTGGCTCACTGTTTATTTATCTTTTGAAGAGAAAAAAAGATTGCAGGAATATCACCTGCAATCTTTTTGGTTATAAATGATTAAATCTATAAATGATTCAAATCTGTCCTGATCAGCTGCATCCGCAAGGCTGAAGGCTGTGAGCCGGACTGCGCAGCAATGAGCTTATACCTGCGGTCCGCTCCCGGGCGCGTACTCCTGCACAAAGCGGATGTACTCCTTTGTCTCCTCCTCGGTATCCAGGATGGCAGTGTAGTTCATATTGCCCATCTGGTCCCACATAAGGGCGGGCATACGCTCGCAGGTCACGATGCGCTTGCCGTATTTTTCCAGGATCTCCTCGTGGGAGTGGACGTAGGTGTACTCGTCTCTGCGGCCTGCGTAGGCGCAGAAGTGCTCTGTCTCGGCAGCGGGGAAGAGGCGCTCGTCCCATGCCACCATATCGGCCCAGATCTGGTAGACATCCAGGGAGTGGGCGTAGTCCATCATATCCGGAGTGTAACCGCCGGCGGGACGCATATTGACTTCCAGTGCTACGAAATCACCGACTTCGCCGAGACCGGGTTTGGCCTTGGTCAGGCAGAAGAACTCCATGTGCACGAAGCGTCCCCTGACCTCAAAGGCCTCGACTGCGGCGCGGCCCATCCTGCGCAGGGATTCGGGCATCTCGGCAGCAACATAGTAGGCGAGGTCAAGATGCTTGTTCACGATATCCATGATCGAAGGCGGCCAGCAGGTCATGGACTCAAAGAGGGGTTCGCCTTTGGAACTGATCACGGCATCGTAGGAAGCAATATTGCCCGTGATGAATTCTTCCATGACATAGGGATGCCGAGGGAGATCCGAATAGAATTTCTCCAGGTCCGCATCATTTTCCAGCTTATAGGTGGCCAGAGCGCCGACACCGATCTCCGGCTTGACGATGACAGGGTAGTCTGTCTCGGCAATAAAGGCTCTGGCAGCATCCAGGCATTTGGAAAGTCCGGCGGCTTCGGCTGTATCGTGATCCGGGACCTTGAGCTGGCGGGCTGTGGGAATGCCGGCTTTTTCATACTGTTTTTTCATCAGAGCCTTGCTCTTAAAGCCCTCGATCCTGTCGGATTTGACACCTGTTGTGACATTAAAATCGGTGCGCAGCCGGGCATCCAGTTCCAGCCAGTACTCGTTGTTGGATTCAATCCAGTCTATTTTTCCGTATTTAAAAGAAAAGAAAGCGACTGCACGGAAGACATCCTCGTAGTTTTCCAGTGAGGCCAGCCAGTAATACTCGTTCAGTGAATCTTTTACGTTCTGCGAGAGGTTATCATACGGTGTATCGCCGATTCCCAGGACGTTGACGCCGTTTTTCTTGAGTCTGTCACAGAAGTTCCAGAATGTTTGCGGAAACTGCGGTGAAATAAATACGAAATTCATTGTCTCTCCCTATGTACTTATGTATCAGATGAATTGTTTGGGAAATCCGTACCGGTGTCCTGCTGCTGTATGACGGCTCGGCTCAGTGCACCGGATGCCGGGTGCTTCTGCGCCGGTCTGTGCGCAGGATCCGAGTTGATCGTTCGTGGGTAAACCGGTCCGGAGACCCGTTTATTTGTTACCGATTGCGGAGCCGTCCAGAACTTTGGGGATGAAATAGCGGATCTGTTTCTTCCACCAGTCCCAGTCGTGACTTACGTCGTACCCCCAGAAATCGCACCAGGCATGGATGCCTTTTTTCTGGAATATGCTCGCCATGAGCAGAAGGGTACGGATACCGTCATCTTCCCAGGCACCCTGACCGACACAGAAGATGAGTGCGCGGTGATTGTAGATATCGATGTAATGGTGGTCGGAAGGCATGTTCTGCAGGAAATGGCAGGGCGAATTGTCATACCATTTACTATTCATCCAGCCCCCTGTGAAACAGGTGGCATCATAGATGCCTGACATAGCGATGCAGCCGCCGATCAGGTCGGGACGGCGCAGCGCGACGATTCCCGCATGCATGGCGCCAAGGCTGCAGCCTACGGCGACTGGCAGCTTTCCGGACGTGTTGCGGGAATTGATAAAGGGAATGACCTCATCGACAATATAATGATAATAGTTTTCCTGGACATCTGCACGCCGGGCCTTGTCCCCGTAGAGGTCGGACCAGCTTTCCTTATCGACGGTATCAACAGTAAAGACCATGATATCTCCGCGGTCTATAAAATCGGAGATGGTATTGATCATGCCGAAATCCTCGAAATTCGTGCAAGTCGAGTCCTGCGTGGGAAAGACCAGGAGAGGAAGGCCTTTTTCACCGTGGATCAGGATGTGCATTTCCCGGTTCAGGCACTTGCTCTGATGGGTGTAGTATTCTCTTTTCATAAATCTATTACCTCATGCCGTCAAAACGGCAATTCAGGATCTTGTATATAGTGCGTGAAAGCCGCAGCGAAAAAAACGCCCTCTTACGGATCACGGTGTGACCCGTGACGCATCGTTTTATGTTCCCATAAAAAGCCGATGATTTCAATACACAAACACTTAAAATTGTTTATAATGTTTTCGACGGCTTTCAAGGTCTTTGCCGAGCAGCTCAATTGTATGATGCATAAGTCAAAAGGTATGTGGCGGCTCTGAGACGGGGTCCCTATTGCCCTCATGTGTCCCTTGGCTCATTGTATAAATCGTAATGAACAATCTGTATACTGATTTGATTATATCATATTTTGGACTGAAAGAACTTATATATAGAGAACAGGTTTCGTTGAGGTTTCGCTGATGACGGAAGGCAATTTTACATACAAAATAATACAAGCGCCGTCCGCTGCCGCCGGAGCAGAAAAAAACGCTCCGGAAGAGTGTGCGGAAGCAGTGATCACAGGTATGCTGCAGGAGCGGCGGCATGTCGAAGTGCCGGACAGGATCGGCGGTCTGCCTGTGACAGGCATTGCGCCGCATGCCTTTGCCGATCAGACTTCTGTGCGGTCTGTATCACTGCCCCGGACCCTGCATTCCATCGGGGCTTTTGCCTTCCACAACTGCCCGCAGCTGGAGGAGATCTCCATGCATGACAGCATCCGGGATTTCCATAACGGCGTCGTCAGACAGGACAGGAAGCTGCGCAGGATCAGGCTGCAGGTGCATGAAGGAAACTATACAGTCATGCGGGATATTCTTTCCGATACGGATGCCAAGCTGCAGTTCAGCCTGGAACTTTCGGACGGACAGGCAAGGCTCCTCTTTCCCGGTTATGACTATGCTTTTAATGAAAATACCATGGCGCGCACGATCCAGTTTTCCATTTCCGGATCGGGCATGGTCTACCGCGAGTGTGTCCGGCGCAGGAGCATCGGCTTTCGGGAGTACGACCGCCTGTTTCCCAGAGTCATTCCGGATGATCCTCATGCCGCTCTGGAGATTGCTGCTGACCGCCTGCTTTTTCCCTATGATCTTGCAGGGGTGCACGCACAGGCCTATGAAGACTATCTGCGGGAAAATGCAGCAGATGCCCTGCTGCACTTTGTCACCCTCCTCAATGAGAACATGGGAACGGAGGCATCCGATGAGGCCTGCCTGCGACTGCAGCTGATGGCAGACCGGGGACTGATCACACAGGAAGCGGCAGACCCCGCCCTGCGTCTTGCGGCTGACCTGAGGCTTACGGAAGCCTGCAGCCTGATCATGTCCGGCAGAGGGACTTCCTTTGCGGAAAAGAAAAAAGCGGCTGACGATTTCGCGGAAGAAATGGCGGCAGAAGATATTTTGCCGGATCTGTCTGCGGAGAGAGGGAGTGAACCGCCAGGGCAGGCAAGAGGGAGTGAACCGGCAGACCAGGCCGTTTCCCCTTCTGCGCAGGAGGATATGACAAAGGATATGACAAACAGAAAAGTATCTGTGGTCCCGGATTTTCTCTCGCTTGAAGACTGGTGAGGAAAGCGGGAATAAACATGCTAATGGATGCACAGTACGGCAGACGATAAAGGAGCGGATCTATGGGAAATCGCGTGGAGCTCGATGAGATGGGAAAAAGAATACTGGATGCATCGAGGACGGATCTGTATCTCTCTATGCGCTTTCTGGGGCCGGCTCTCCACAGCCTCGGATTCATCATGGATCTTTCCACGACGACGGTCGGTACAGACGCGGCGTATATCCGCTTTAATCCCAACCATCTGTTTCGTCTGTATGTGGATCGTCCCCGTCGGCTGAACCGCACCTATCTGCATATGATCCTGCACTGCGTGTTCCGCCATATGTTTACGGCACGAAAAAAAGAGGACAGGGAGCTCTGGGATCTTTCCTGTGATATTGCGGTCACTTCCATCATTGATTCCATGGACTATCGCGCGGTGGCAGAATTGACACCGGAATTCCGCCAGCGGGTATACGACCGCCTGCAGGAGGAGATCCATGTACTCACCGCCGAGCGGATCTACCAGTACTTTCTGGAACGGAAGAGAAACTACATGGAAGAGCTGCAGCTTGCGGCTGCCTTTGCCCTGGATGACCACAGCTTCTGGGAGCGGATGGAGGACGAGGAGAACCGGGATCCCGAAGACGGGAGCAAAAGCGATCAGGATCCTGATGATGAAAAGAAGCAGGACCGCGACCCGGGGACAGACAGTCCCGATGAAAAGGGTGCCGATCAAAAAACCCCCGGTGACAACGAAGAAAAGAAGGATTCCGAATCCACAAGCCCTGACAGCCGGGATCCCTCAGGACAAGACCGGGATCCCGGCGGCGAAAAATCCGGGCAGGACAGCCCGTCCGGCAGAAATAAGAAGGATTCACCAAACGGAAAGAAAAAAGACCGGGGTGTGGATCCTCCCGACCGGGACGGGAAGGGGGACGGGAAAAACAGGCGGAATTCCGACCGGGACCCCGGGAACAGAGATGCCGGCGGACGCAGGCAGAACAGACGACTGCCCCGCCTCAAATCCGCCGAAGAGCTGGAAGGTGACTGGAAGGAAACCTCCAGGCGCATGGAAGCGGAGATACTTGCCTCGGGCAAGGAGGCCTCGGATGAGCGCGGAAGCCTGGACAGGATCCTCTCGATCTCCAACCGGCGCAGGACGGATTACAGGGAGTTTTTGCGGAAGTTTGCCATCCTGCGGGAAGTGACGACGATCGATCCCGATTCTTTTGACTACGGATTTTATCACTACGGTCTGGAAATGTACGGCAACATGCCTCTGATCGAGGAAAATGAGTACCGCGAAATGAACAATCTGCGGACACTTGTGATCGCGATCGACACTTCTGCCTCCTGTCAGGATGTGCTGGTGCAGAGGTTCCTCAATGAGACCGCTTCGGTGCTGCGCAGCATCGGGCAGTTTTTCGCAACGTCCTCGGTGTATATCGTGGAATGCGATGAACATGTACAGCAGGAGATCCTGCTGCACGGGCCGGATGACCTGGAAAAATATGCCTCTGCATTTCACGTCAAAGGAGGCTTCGGCACGGATTTCCGCCCGGTTTTTGCCTGGGTGGAGGAAAAGCGCAGAACAGGCGAGATCGGGGATATGCAGGCCCTGATGTACTTCACGGACGGTATGGGTGTCTATCCTGAAAAGCCGACCGATTATGACACCGCATTTGTCTTTTTTAACGATGAGGAGATGGATGACACAAAGGTACCCGACTGGGCGGTCCGTCTTTATATTGACGGAGAAAAAATAAAAGCCCGGACACACCGCTATGGAGATGGAACATGAACATAAAAGAAGCAAAAGAAGTCATAATTCATGCCGTGCAGGCATATCTGGATAAAGATGAGACCGGTGCATATACGATCCCGCCCGAGCGGCAGCGCCCCCTTCTTCTGATGGGCCCTCCCGGCATCGGAAAGACCGCGATCATGGAGCAGGTTGCCCAGGAGTGCGGAATCGGGCTTGTGTCCTACACCATCACCCACCACACCCGTCAGAGCGCCATCGGACTGCCTTTTATCTCGCAGAAAAGATACGGAAAACGGGAGTACTCTGTTACCGAATATACGATGAGTGAGATCATTGCCTCAGTCTACGACCAGATCGAAACATCCGGTGTACAGGAGGGAATCCTCTTCCTGGATGAGATCAACTGCGTGTCCGAGACTCTGGCGCCCACAATGCTGCAGTTTCTGCAGTACAAGACCTTCGGTACGCACCGCGTACCCGACGGCTTTATCATTGTGACCGCCGGCAACCCTCCCCAGTACAATAAATCTGTGCGCGACTTTGATATTGTTACGCTGGACCGTCTGCGCAGGATCGATATCGAGGAGGACCTTGCAGCCTTCCGTGAATATGCTTCCCGGGTCGGGATCCACGGTTCTATCATGGCCTATCTGGGGATCCGCAGCAACCATTTCTACTCGATCCGCACGGAAGTGGAGGGCAGGCATTTCGTGACCGCCCGCGGATGGGAAGATCTCTCCCGGACCATCCAGGTCCATGAAAAAAGATCGCTCCCTGTAGATGAGGGACTGGCTGTGCAGTTTCTGCAGGACCCCGAGATCGCCCGCAGCTTTGCGGCCTATTATGACCTCTATAAAAAATACAAGGATATTTACCGGATCCCCGATATTCTGGCAGGCAGATTTTTTGCAGAGGAGGGTCTCATGGACCCGTCCTCCGAAAAAGCGGGTGTGGGCGGGAAGGAGGCCTCTCCGGCAGCTTCCGGCCAGCCCAGGAGAGAAATCCTTTTGCTTGACCCCGTTCGTGTTCAGGAGATGAAGGACGCTCCCTTTGATGAAAAACTCAGCCTGATCACCCTATTGATCGACGCCCTGAGCAGGTCCTTTGCGGATTGTGCCGCAGACCGTGAGGTCCAGGAACTAATCATGAGGGAAATGGCAGGGGTGCGCCGCGCGCTCAGACTGGCGGAAGACGACGAAAACGCTTCCAACAGCAGGAATCTTGCCGCGGACCTGATCTCGGAGTCGGCCACAAAGATCCTGCGTACCCTTCGCAAGAAAAAAGACGCCGGAATACCCGTTTCCCGGGAAGAGGAGAGAGTACAGCGCCTCGCCTGCAGGGCAATGGATGACTTTGCGGCTGCGCTTAGAGAAAAGGCGGCGGAAGGCGGGAAGGCTCCCGATGACAGCTCTGCCGGTTTTTCACCGCGGGCACAATATGGACTGATCCGCGACTGGTTCTCCCGTCGGGAAGCACAGCGCCAGGAGTCTGTACGTTCGGCGGATGCGCAGCTTACCAACACCTTCCGTTTCCTCTCGCAGGTATATGGAGAAGGGCAGGAGATGGTCCTCTTCCTCACCGAGCTTTCCGCAGGGTACTACAGCCTCCGCTTCCTCAACGAACACGGCAACGAGTCCTATTTCCGCTATAACCGCCTGCTCCTTCTGCGCGATCATACAAATGCGCTCCGGGATGAAGTCATACGCCTTATGGATTGACAGACGTGAGCCACACTTCTGCCGCGCGCCCCGCACCAAACAGCAAAGTGTCTGATGCGGGTGTGACTTGTAACCAGAGCTTCCTTTGCCCAGGCATCTTTATATTGCTTTTTGCGCAGGGAGTGCAGGTGTGGTA
>ONXK01000296.1 GCA_900321785.1 uncultured Lachnospiraceae bacterium
TTCCTTCATTGCGGCAGAATTCTCTGCGGAATTGCCAGGAAAACCCGTCGCTGCTCTGATACAGCAGGACCCTTCCGCGTCCTTCCCCGTCCATGCTCACGGTCAGGGCACCAAATGAACCGTCCTTCAGGACTATGATCTTCGGATCCCGGAAGTCGATCGGCCGAAGGCCCTCAGGAAGCTGGCTGCTGTCGATCACCGGGTTTTTCTCATATTTCACATAGTTCGTGCCGTCTCCGACAGCTATATTCTGGACCTGATCATATTCGGACCCATCCGCTCCGCCCTGTGTGTTACTGTCCTTTGCTGCGGATCCTTTTCCCGCATGCAGATGCGTGAGCCCTGTATACATCAGAAGATGCCGTCCGTCTGCAAGAGTGACCGCACTCCCCGAAAAGCATCCTCCTTCGTCGACGGCTGAATCCGGCGCAAGCGCTGTCGGACGATAGTCCCATTTCAGCAGATTGCTGCTGACCGCATGTCCCCAGTGCATTTTGTCCCAATGCGCCGCATAGGGATTGTATTGAAAAAAAAGATGATACTGTCCGTTATAAAATGAAAAGCCGTTCGGATCATTCATCCATCCGGCAGGCGGTGTGAGATGAAAAGCAGGTCTTTCCCCGGGAGAGATCCTTTTCATTTTCTCCGCTTCCGTCTTACGTGCATTTTCCAACATGGAACTGCAGTTTATTCTATTCATGTAGATAAATCTCGTTTCTCAACAGACTTGTCACCAAATGCCCAATCAAAGGCATAATGTTTCGCGCACTAATTGTTTTACATTTGCACAATTTTTCAGAATCTATGGATTATTATAAAAGCCTGTTTTTCCACTGTCAACAGCATTTTGCCGTCATTTATTACATATTTGAGCACAGTTACATTTGTACAACCTTTATTTGACGAACCGTTTTCGCTTTTGTATAATAGTTATTAATAGCATTATTGACACTGTTTCCGTTCTGGTTCGACTGCCGTCAGCAAAAAAACGGATTGCCCCGGACAGAACGCAGCGTAAATCAGGAGTACCCTATGTCCGCAAGAGTAACGATGCAGGATATTGCCGATGCCCTAGGGCTTTCCAGAAACACAGTTTCAAAAGCGATCAACAATACCGGCATTATCGCACCAGGCACCCGTGAGCTCATTTTGCGCAAGGCCATGGAAATGGGTTATCGTCAGTTTTCTGACGCCAGTTTTTCCGGTCTTTCGATTCCCGGCATCAATCCGGAAGGCTACCGTCTTCAGATGATGAGCGGCACGCTTCCCGTACAATCTGCTGCGGCCGATAAAAAGGAAATTGCCATGCTGACCGCTTCCAAGCCGGGCAATTCACACTTTGCTGTGACAACGCTGGACCGGATGCAGCAGGTCTTTTCGTCCTATGGCTACTGTATGACGATCTACAGTCTGCTGCCGAATGAACTGGAGTCTCTCCGCCTTCCGGGCAGCCTGAACACGTCTTCCCTCGCCGGCATTTTCAGCATTGAATTATTTCACTATGATTACTGCCGTATGCTCTCCTCTCTGGGACTTCCTTATCTTATGGTCGATGCTCCCGTCTCTTTTGGCCGCGAGCCGCTCTCCGCGGATCTCCTGCTCATGGAAAATCAGAAAGGGATCTACTCCTTTCTCAGACAAATGGAGGCACGGGGCAAAAAGACAATCGGCTTCATCGGAAACATGAAGCACTGCCAGTCCTTTTTTGAGCGCGGAAGCGCCTGCATCTCTGCGGCGGGCTTCTACGGATTTGAGCCTGTCCGCCCCTATTCCATCCTCAATTATCCTCCGGGCAAAACACCTGCGCGTGTCGCCGACTACACCGACGAGCTGTATGTGATGCTGCAGAAGATGCCGGATCTGCCGCAGGTCTTCATCTGTGCCAACGACTTTCTGGCAATCAATGCGATCAGTTCGCTGCGGCGTATGGGTATCCGCTGTCCCGAAGACATCCTGGTCCTGGGTTTCGACGATTCCCCCGAGTCGCGTTTCCACTCCCCCTCCCTTTCCACTGTGCACAT
>ONXK01000284.1 GCA_900321785.1 uncultured Lachnospiraceae bacterium
GTCCGCATGAAGGCACTTCTGGCAGACTATAATGCCAAAAAAGTGATCACGGTAAATGATGTGATCGCTTTTCATGCGGAATTTGAGTATATCCACCCTTTTCAGGACGGAAATGGTAGAGTGGGGCGGCTGGTTGCGCTGAAGGAATGCCTGAGGAACAATATAATTCCGTTTATTATCGAGGACAGCAAGAAGTATTACTATTATCGCGGCCTATCTGAATGGAGAAATGAAAAGGGCTGGCTTACGGATACATGCCTTGATGGACAGGATACATTCATCCGGCTGTTGGATGCGCTGGATATACCGAGCCAGTGAAGATGCTCGCTGACAACTCATCACATGAGTTTCTTAGAATGAACATGCAGAATAAAGAAAATTAATGGTCTGACACCAAGGCTTGGAGCTCGGTTGCCTGGTGGCCTGGCCGGTTTCGGCACAGAAGCCTTTTTTTCTTATTTTCTCGTCCCTGAGGGGCAGCTTTGATCGAGAAATCCTTGTCCGGACGAACACATTTTTCATATTTTTCGGTACAGAAGCATTGAAAGTAGAGATTATCGTCCATGAGAGACAGCATCTTTCCGGAAATCTTGTTTCTTGAGGGACGAGAATATGCTCAAAGCAAGCTTCTGTACCGAAAACCTTTCTTGGAACTGGCGGCACAAGACAGACATCATCCGGCTTGCGGAGAAAGAAAGCAGGTAAGCAGTATGAATGCAAAACGCGGCTATGTCCCGGAGGACGAGAGGAATTTCTCTCCGGAAGCTGTAGAGAAAATGAAAATTGCTTCACGTCATATCCTGTACTTGATCAATGAAGGCTATGACCTGAAGCAGGCGACAGTTTTTGTCGGAAATCACTTTCAGCTCTCGGAGCGCCAACGACTGGCAATTATGAGAAGCGTTGCATCAGATCAGGATCTAACCAGGCGGAAGAACAAACAGCTGTCGCTCTCTGAACTGAATGGCACAGAAGTCTGGATTGACGGCTTCAATATCGTGATCACATTGGAAGTGCTGCTAAGTGATTCTTTACTCTTTACCTGCATGGACGGAACGATTCGCGATCTTGCCGCCCTTCGAGGCACGTACAGGCTGATTCCTGAGACTGCAGATGCTGTCCGGCTGATTTTGGACATATTGCAGGAGGCATCTGTTGGGAAAGTGAATATTTTGCTGGATGAGCCTGTTTCAAATTCCGGGAGGCTGAAGTCGCTGATCGCGGAAACAGCCGGGTCAAAATACTGCTTTGATCTGGATATCCGCATCTTAAGGGATGTGGACAGGACGCTATATGGCAAAGAAGGCGTGATCACTTCCGACTCCATCATTCTTGATCATTGCAGCAGTTGGATCAACCTTACATCCGAGTGCCTGAAACGAAAGAATAAACAGGCCATATGCGTGTGGTGACAGAGTGGGGGATTAGGGGCACTAAAGATTGATATACTCATATAATCGGAGGAATCACAGTAAAGGTACCAGATTCTTTTACATAAAAAATCTACTTGAGGATGAAAAACATGGAACTGAAGAGCATCGAATACAAACTGACTGTCTGTAAAGTAGCAGACATATCTGAGATAGACTGGATGGCTGATTTCTATTTTGTCGGGAAAACCGATGAAGAAATATCATACGCCGGATAAGACAACAGAACGAGATGACGGCTGGAGAGGCTTTCGCATTCAGGGAGTTTTGGATTTTTCATTAATTGGCATCCTTTCAAAACTGTCCGGTATTCTGGCGGATAACCATATAGGGGTTTTTGCTGTATCGACATATAACACAGATTATATTCTGGTGAAAGAAGAAAACCTCGAGAGGGCGTTGGAAGTATTGGCTTCCAAAGGGTATACATTAGTATGAATTCCAGTCCGTGGAGGTGAAAGGGAAATATATGGAGACAACAAAGGCAATTCATCTAAGAAGGAGTATAAGAAGATATTTACCGGATCCGGTGGACAGGGAATTGATAGAAGAAATACTCGAGGACGCCATGTGGGCGCCCTCCGGTGTCAACCTGCAGCCCTGGTACTATGTGGTTCTGACCTCTGAGGAGGACATGAATCTTCTGAAGGGAATCATGGCGGAAATGGCGGGAAGGCTTACCCCGGAGCTTGAAGAGCGTTTTAAGAAGAACCCGGACGTTGTAAAGCATACGACAGGCTTTCTACAGACGCTTGGCGATGCGCCGGCCTGCGCGCTCGTGTTCTACCAGACGCCGCAGGAGCCGGAAAAGGTCACTATGGTAATGTCTTTAGGCGC
>ONXK01000070.1 GCA_900321785.1 uncultured Lachnospiraceae bacterium
TAGAGGGACTGTAAATGATCAGAATTTACAATACAATGTCGAAACGCAAAGAGGATTTCGTGCCGCTTCATGAGGGCAAGGTCGGGATGTATGTCTGCGGCCCCACCGTCTACAACCTGATCCACATCGGCAATGCGCGGCCCATGATCGTCTTTGATACAGTCAGACGCTATTTCGAGTACCGCGGATATGAAGTCAATTTCGTCTCTAACTTCACCGATGTCGATGACAAGATCATCAACAAGGCAAAGGAAGAGGGCGTTGACGCCAGCGTGATCTCCGAGCGTTATATTGAAGAATGCAAAAAGGACATGGCGGCCATGAATATCCGCCCTGCCACGACCCATCCCCAGGCGACCCGCGAGATCGGCGGTATGATCGAAATGATCCAGAAGCTGATCGACACCGGTTATGCCTATGTTGCCAAGGACGGGACCGTCTACTATCGCACCCGCAAATTCCGCGATTATGGCAAGCTGTCCCACAAAGACCTTGACAACATGCAGACCGGCCTGCGCATGCTCGCAGTCACCGGCGAGGACCAGAAGGAAGATCCCCTGGATTTCGTTCTCTGGAAGCCCAAAAAAGAAGGCGAGCCCTTCTGGGAATCCCCCTGGTGCCAGGGCCGTCCCGGCTGGCACATCGAGTGCTCCGTCATGAGCAAGGAATACATCGGCGATACCATCGACATTCACGCCGGCGGCGAAGATCTTGTCTTCCCCCATCACGAGAATGAGATCGCCCAGTCCGAGGCAGCCAACTGCTGCACATTCTCTCGCTACTGGATGCACAATGCTTTCCTCAATATCGACAACCGTAAGATGTCCAAGTCCCTCGGCAACTTCTTTACCGTACGTGACATCCTCGACCAGTACGACGGCCAGGTCCTGCGCTACTTCATGCTTTCAGTCCAGTACCGCAGCCCCCTGAACTTCAGCCGTGAACTCATGGAGTCCGCCAAGACTTCCTACGAGCGCATTGTCAACTGCGCCGAGAACCTCCGCTTCCTGCTTGAAAAAGCAGCGGGTAAGGACACAATGACAGAGGCCGAGACAGCCCTTCTGCCTCAGGCAGATGCTTTCCGCACCCAGTTTGAGACAGCCATGGATGACGATTTCAACACTGCGGACGGCATTTCCTCTGTTTTCGAACTCGTCAAATGGATCAACAGCAATGTAGACGAGAATTCCTCCGCGGCATTTTTGCAGAAGCTCAATGAGGAACTCGAGCAGCTCACCGATGTCCTCGGACTGGTCCTGCACCGCGACAAGAGCCTCGACGACGACCTCGCAGCCTATGTCGAGAGCCAGATCGCTGCCCGTCAGGCAGCCCGCAAGGCCCGTGATTTCGCGAAGGCAGACGCCATCCGCGATGAGCTCAAGGCTAAGGGCATCATCCTCGAAGACACCCGCGAAGGCGTCAAGTGGAAAAAGGCCTGATACAATAAAGGCCTGATATGATCAAGAGGTAATACGATTGCCAGACAACAACAGACGTGGCAGGTGGAAAGCCCCCCTGCCGCCAGATACTGCTAAAGAGCAGCCTCTGCAGACAACAGCTTACAGAGAGGGCGGCGATATTCGCACGCCCTCTTTAGTGACCAAAGACACAAAAGCGTATGCCGCAAAGGCCGCGGCGGCCGGTTTTGACGGACCGGAGGCGGCGGATGATTTTGATGGACCGGATGCGCAGACACAGGAGAATGAGCCGGATATTGCGGCCGCACTTGCTCTGTTTGGAATGGATGCGGATATCCGGACCTTTTCCCCTCTGGCGCTTGCCTTTCTGGGGGACGCGGTTTACTCTCTGATCATTCGGACCAGCGTGCTCGCCAGAGGAAACCGCCAGGCGGAAAAACTCCACAATGAGACTACCCGCCTTGTCCGTGCGCAGAAACAGGCCGCCATCGGCAAAGCCATCTACGATATCCTCACGACGGAGGAAAAAAAGGTCTACAGGAGGGGCAGGAACTCTCACCCCATGCACCATGCCAAAGGCGCCTCGCTCGAGGAATACCTGCAGGCGACCGCCCTGGAGACCCTTTGCGGATATCTCTATCTGCAGGGGCGCACAAACCGCCTTATGGAACTGATCAGAACCGGTCTTTCGCTGACACAGAGAAGAAACGGCGATCCGCTGATCTGATCTTCCATCGAGCAGGACTTGCGGAAAAGTCTTGCTTTTTTGCAAAGCTAATATTTTGAAAGGAAACAGACACAATGCAGGACAGACGTCCGGGAAAAGACAGAAGAAGTGAGCGGCAGGTCAGCCGTCCGGGAAAAGACAGAAGAAATGAGCGGCAGGACAGCCGACGGGGGTCCGCATCTTTAAGAGAAGGCAGATCCGACTACAACAGAAATGACAATGAACCCGATGAAAACAGGATCGAAGGCCGCAACGCCGTCATTGAAGCTTACCGCGCAGGGAGGACGATCGAGAAGATCTACCTTCTCGAAGGCCCTGCAGAGGGCGCAATGCAGACTGTGCTGCGTCTGGCCAAAGACAACCACACGCCGGTCCGCTTTTTGAGCCGCCAGCGCCTGGATCAGCTCTCCCAGACCGGCAAACACCAGGGCGTCATCGCCCAGGCGGCTGCCTTCCACTATGCCGAGATCGACGATCTTTTTGCAAAAGCTGCGGAAAAAGGCGAAGATCCTTTCTTCATCCTGCTTGACCAGATCGAAGATCCCCACAATCTCGGTGCTATTATCAGAACGGCCAACCTGGCCGGTGCCCACGGCGTGATCATTCCGCGCGACCGCGCTGTCGGTCTTACTGCCACCGCAGCCAAGGCTTCTGCCGGTGCGATCCACTACACCCCTGTCGTCAAGGTGACCAATCTGTCCCGCACCATGGAGGAACTCAAAAAAAGAGGCCTTTGGTTTGTCTGCGCGGATATGGACGGGACCCCCATGACCCGCCTGTCCATGACCGGCCCCATCGGCCTTGTCATCGGTGCGGAGGGCAGCGGCGTCAGCCGGCTTATCAGAGAAAAATGCGACATGACCGCCTCGATTCCCATGAAGGGGGAGATCGATTCTCTCAATGCATCCGTCGCGGCAGGCGTCCTGATGTATGAGATCCTCCGCCAGAGGGAAATCAGGGAAATCTGATACATACAAAGAGGTATTTGATGCGGAAAGAGTATTATGAAGGCCTGTCAGACGATGAACTGATCGCTCTCTCCAGAGACAACGATGACCGTGCCACGGAGACACTCATGAGCCGTTACAAAGGACTTGTGCGCAGCCGTGCCCGCTCCATGTTCATCCTGGGCGGCGACTCCGAGGACCTCATTCAGGAGGGTATGCTGGGCCTTTTCAAAGCACTGCGCGATTATGACTGCGGACGTGACACGAGTTTTTCCACCTTTGCGTCTCTATGCGTTTCCCGCCAGCTCTATACAGCGGTCCAGGCGTCCGGCAGAAAAAAACACATGCCCCTCAACACCGCCGTCTCCCTGAGCGCACCCGCAGCGCCTGCGGGCGAAATGGACGGAAAAGAAGGACCGGACCTGGAAGAGGCTTTGTCTGATGAAGCAGGCATACTGTCTTCGGGCAGTTACGGTGCAAATCCGGAAAAGGTCCTCATTGACCGCGAGAATTTTGATTTTCTTCAGGAGCGTATCGAGACGGAGCTCAGTCCCCTGGAAAAACAGGTCCTCGACCTGCACCTGACAGGCATGAACTACATCGAGATCGCCCACATCCTGAACCGGGACGAAAAATCCACCGACAATGCCCTGCAGCGGATCCGGACCAAGGTCCGCAGCTGGCAGAAAAGCAAACAGGATCAATAGGCCCGCCGTCAGCATTCTCCATGACCGGCAGTGATCCCGTGACCTGTGATCATCTCCATGACCGGCAGTGATCCTGTGACCTGTGATCATCTCCATGACCGGCAGTGATCCTGTGACCTGTGATCATCTCCATGACCGGCAGTGATCCCGTGACCTCTGATCATCGTCGTAACCGTCAATCATACCTGTGACCGGGAATCATCTCCGCTGCAGGAGATGATCGGGAAGGAAAGACAGAAGAGACATGTACAGCTTTTTTGCAACAATTTCCAGAATGAAATATATTGAGCGCTGGGCTCTGATGCGCAGCTCCAGGCCGGAGAATCTCTCCGAACATGCCCAGGAAGTGGCTGCCATCGCCCACGTCCTGTGCACGATCGGAAACCTTCGCTACGGGCAGGATCTGGATGCTGACCGCGCTGCCATGCTGGGTCTCTATCACGATGTCACCGAAATCATCACCGGCGACATGCCCACCCCTGTCAAATATCACAGCCGCGACATCCGCCGGGCTTACCATGAGGTAGAAGACGCTGCCGCGAAAAGACTTCTGCAGCTCCTGCCTTCGGACCTGCAGGATACCTATCAAAGCATCCTTCTCCCGGAAAAGAGCGAAAGCGCGGAATCGGAGGAATACATGCGCCGCCTTGTCAAGGCAGCGGACAAATTGTCCGCCCTGATCAAGTGCATTGAAGAGGAGAAAGCCGGAAACGGAGAATTCCGAACCGCCAAAAAGACCATTCAGGATGCTGTCGATGAGCTGGCAGCCGAAATGCCTGAAGTAAGGGATTTCTGCAGGGAGTTTCTTCCCTCCTACGGTTCTACTCTTGACGAACTGCTCTGAGCGGACGATCCGGCCCATGCGGGAAAACAGGATAAAGTACCGGCTAAGGCAGCTGCCATTCTCCGGACATCCGCTTCAGAAAACAGATACTGTCTACCGGATCCGGGTCGTGCAGCAATACACGCCCGGATTCTTTTCTGACAGCTATGGAACACAGCTGCGGAACACAGTAACGGAACACAGTTTTGGAATAAAATCAGTGAAAAAAATGCGAATATCTGTACTCACCATGATGCCCGAACTGTTCGGGAGTTTTCTGCAAAGCCCCGTTGTCGCCCGGGCGATCAGAAAAGAATCCCTCGAAGTGGAGATCGTAGATATCCGGGCCTATGCCCCGGGGAGTTTTCGCCATATCGATGATTCTCCTTTTGGCGGCGGCGCCGGTATGGTGATGCGCTGCCAGCCTGTTATCGACGCCCTGCGTGCCTGCAAAAACGGAGATGCCCGGGAAGCGGAACACACCGTCATCCTCAGCCCTGCAGGCACTCCCTATACGCAGAAAAAAGCACGGGAACTTGCAAAGACGCAGCACCTGATCCTGATCTGCGGCCACTATGAAGGACTGGATGCCCGCATCTATCCTTATGCCGACGAGCAGATCTCTATTGGAGATTATGTCCTGACCGGCGGTGAGATCGCCGCCCAGGTGATCATGGATTCTATCGCCCGGCTTCTGCCGGGGAGTCTCAGGGATGCCAGTACCGAGGAGGAGTCATTTGAAAACGGACTTCTGGAGTATCCCCAGTACACCCAGCCCGCCGTCTTTGAAGGACAGGCGGTTCCGGAGGTTCTGCGCTCCGGAGACCATGAAAAGATCCGGAAGTGGAGGCTGCAGCAGTCTCTGCTGCTCACGCGCAGAATGCGCCCGGACCTTTTCGCCGCCCACCGGCTGACAGAAGAGGAACGTGTCCTGCTGGAGCAGGCAGAACAGGAACTATGACAATAATATTTTTGCAATAACATATTTTAGCTGATTGCGGGGGGAAGGGTGTAACCTGAACCCCGTTTTTTAATACTTTATTTATAGGATGTGCTTGACGAATATGTGGGCGTGTGTTATATAATATATATAACAATACATGAGTCATTCGGCAGGCGCTGTCCGTTGTCTGCCGGATTTGTACTGTAAAAACAGATGAATTGCGTCACCATTTCCATACGGAAAGGGGGTGAGAAGAATGGCAGCAGCAAATAGAAATACAAATAAAAAGGATCTGTACGCGATCCTCGGCGTTAAACGTGACGCGGACGCATCACAGATCAAAAAAGCATATAGAAAGCTTGCAAAGAAATACCACCCGGATTCCAACGCGGGCAACGCGGAAGCCGAGAAAAAGTTCAAAGATGTATCGGAAGCAAATTCGATCCTCGGAGACGCTGAAAAGAGAAAAATTTACGATGAATACGGCTATGAAGCCTTTGCGAGCGGCATGGACCCCAAAGAATATGCAAAGCGCATGGAAGAGGCGAAAAAAGCCGGCTTCGGCGGTTTCGGCGGCTACAGCGGTTTCGAGGGATTCGGAAGCGGCGGAACCTACGGCAGAAGCGGAAGATCCGGCGTTTTCCGCGGAAAAGACGGAGGCTATACAAGCTTCCATTTCGAAGGCGGAGGTCCGGACGATTACAACGATCTCTTTGAACATCTCTTCAGGAACGCAGGCAGTAATACCGGCGGATCCTACAGAAATTACCGCAGTTCCGGAGGCTTTGGCGGTTTTGGCGGAGCATCGGGCGGCCCCGGCTTCCAGACTACAGCCCAAAACCTGGATGCGGAATTCCCTGTGCACATTTCCTTCGAGGAAGCCGTTCTGGGATGCGACCGCAGTATTCGCCTGCAGAAACCGGATGGAAGCGGGACACAGACTCTCCGTGTCCATATTCCGGCCGGTATTGATGACGGCAAATCCGTCCGCCTGCGCGGCAAGGGCAATGTCTCTGCCGATGGCAGCCAAAAAGGCGACCTTCTGCTCAAGGTCTCGGTAGAAGAGAGCAGAGACTACAGCAGAAAAGGCCAGGATCTGTACACTACAGTAAATGTACCCTTTATTACAGCTGTCCTGGGCGGCGAGGCGGAAGTCCGCATGCCGGGCGGCAGAAAGATTCTTTGCAAGGTCCCCAAGGGTACGGATGCAGGAAGAAAGATCCGCATCCGGGGCAAGGGGATCCATCCCGAAAAGAGCAGCGCCCAGCCGGGCGATCTCTATGTCACCGTCCAGGTTCAGGTTCCCAAAGATCTGACAGATGCGGAAATCCGCAAACTCCGGGAATTTGAGACACTCTATAACCAGAGACGTTCCGGACGGGCACACAGCGCATAAACCATCGTACAAGAGACAGAAAGGGAAACAGGATGAGCGAAGAGAACAAAAAATTGAATGACGAGGAACTGAAGCAGATTGCCGGCGGCAATGACGGTATGGGTGATGGAACCTTCTCTGTGGTCGATATTCCCGACACCTGGGTGAGGGTGACTGCCTCTGAACTCAACTGCAGGTACTGGCCCAACGGTAATATCGCAAAGACCTATGAATACGGGCACAGGCTCAAAGTCGATGGTATTACGACAGACGGCCTGTGGTACAGACTGTGGATCTATAATCCCCAGGGAGGAGAGTGCAACGGCTATATCTACAAAGCCTACACAGAGCCCATCTAACTGAGAGACGACCGGATATTTTAAGGCTATATCTGCAAAGCCTGCACAGGGCCCATCAGGGTCCGTCTAACTGAGAGACGCCCGATACCTTAAACCAGATACCTTAAACCGGTCCATGAAAAAAACTCTGCGCCTGAAACAGACGCAGAGTTTTTTTGATTAAACAAAAGAGCATACGGAATATTGGATGTTGAAACAAGGAGATAGATATAGATCCGTATTCCGGTCTCTGTCAATGGGATGATCAGCGAAGCATGGAGCCGGACATGACCATCTTCATAACTTCGGATGTGCCCTCGTAGATCTCGGTGATCTTGACGTCGCGGAGCTTGCGCTCTACGCCGTACTCACGGCAGTAGCCATAGCCGCCCATGTACTGAACAGCGTGACGGCAGACATCGTTAGCTACGGTTGCAGCAACGAGCTTAGCCTGTGCAGCGAGGAAGTTGTAGTTCTCGTGGTTATCCTTGGCAACAGCTGCCTGCCATGTAAGGAGACGAGCTGCGTTGATCATAGCCTGATCCTCAGCCATACGGAACTGAGTGTTCTGGAAAGCGGTGATGGGCTTGCCGAACTGCTTTCTCTCTTTGCAGTACTTGATGGCTTCGTCCAGAGCGCCC
>ONXK01000035.1 GCA_900321785.1 uncultured Lachnospiraceae bacterium
GCAGATGAGAGCATCGTCGTTGTCGATGTCGATCAGAATGTAGCGGTCATTGCCCATCCCCAGTTCCTTCATGTAGGCGAGCTGGCGCAGGCCGTGACGGGAAGTCATACGTTTGACAAGGTCCTTGTGATCTTCTTCGTTGAGGGCGAAAACAAGGTCGACCGATGCGGAGTCCGCTGCCAGGATGTCTGTAGAAGCCACGATACCGATATTGGGTGTCACGACGGGCTGGGCTGCAAGGCCTTCACAGTCACAGGAGACGGACATGTTGCGCAGAACATTGACAAAGGTAATGTTCTTGCCGAAATGATCCACCGTGCCCTTGGAGGATTCCGCCATGCGTTCCATCAGTTCTTCCTGTGCGATATCCCAGTGATTGAACTTGCCGGTCTTTGTATGGATCTGCGCCTTGCCGACCACGGCATCCGCACAGCCGATACCGATGTTCTTGTTGGAGCCGCCGAAGCCGCCCATCATGTGTCCCTTGAAGTGGGTCAGAACGAACATGGAATCATAGTTCAGCATATGGCTGCCCACTGAGATCTCGGGGATCCATTTGGCACCCTTGACAGGGATCATAGTGGCGCCGTCCTCATCCATGATATCGACAGGGCAGAATGTCCATCCATTGTGCCTGATCGTCTCGCGATGCTTCTCTGTCGTATCACGGTCTCCGGGGTAGAATGTGTTGGTATCTACGATCGTCGCATCCTTGAGCTCGGGCTGTGTCTCTATCAGATTCTTGACCCAGGGCCTGGGAATGATATTGGGACCGTCTTTTTCACCGGTGTGGAGCTTGATCGCAACCTTGCCGGTAATATTGCCGTTGACTTTGTTATAAATCTTCTGCAGACCTTCGGGAGAAAGATCGCGCGTGAAATAAACGATTGACTGGTTCCCGGTTCTCTCCTCCATGGGGATATACTTATCACCGTCTGTTCCCGGTACTGCATTGGGAACCATCTTCATATCAGCCATGAAAAACCTCCTGCTCATAAATCCCAAAAACTATTACTAAAAGATACTGATCAGAAATGTTCGTGTCATTATCATTTTATCATGAAATCAAGAACTGTAAAATGAATGTTTATTCATCATTGCCGTTTTCATCATTGCCGCTTGATACACACCGCTGAGGTGCTCTGTTTTCAGCAGGGTCTGTACTGTAACTCAAACCGTGATCACTCCCTCGAAAACCGTCGTCGCAGGTCCTGTCATCCAGACAAGGTTTTCCTCGCGGTCCCACTCGATCAGGAGCTTCCCTCCCAACACCTGGACCTCCAGCCTGGGAGCCGTGAATCCGTTCAGAACGCCTGCCACGCAGACTGCGCAGCATCCTGTGCCGCAGGCCAGCGTCTCCCCCGACCCGCGCTCCCACACACGCATCTTTACGTGCTCCGGATCAATGATCTGGACAAACTCCGTGTTGGTGCGGTTGGGGAAACGTTCGTGGTTTTCAAAGAGAGGCCCGACAGCCTCGATCTCCAGTTCGTCTGTACTGTCAATATAAACAACAGCATGAGGATTGCCCATGGAGACACAGGTCATCCGGTACTCTGTGCCTACTCCTCCCTTAAGACCGGAATCTTTTTGCGCAATGGAGATGGGTTCCGAGACGACAGGAGATTCGTCCGCCGCCACCGGGATTTCCTTTGCCTCCAGGATCGGCGCCCCCATGTTGACGCGGACAGACTGGACCAGCTCTCTTCCGTCCTCTGTCTCCCCGGTATATAAAGTCAGATATTTGACCTTGCCGAAGCTCTCGACTGTGATCTCTTTTTCATGGGTCATGCCGCTGTCATAGACAAATTTTCCCACACAGCGGATGCCGTTGCCGCACATCTCCCCGCGGGTGCCGTCCGCATTCCACATCTCCATCTCAAAATCCGCGATTTTGGAAGGATTGATGAAGATCACGCCGTCGCCGCCGATTCCGAAGTGCCTGTCACTGAGCTTTTTGACGATCTCCGGCTTCTGTTCAGGATCGAGCTGATATTCAAATCCGCTGATATACACGTAGTCATTGCCGCATCCTTCCATCTTGGTAAAACGAATATCCATACCTCAATCCTCTTCTTTCCTGTCAAATATCTTTTTTTACAACCGCTGTGACACGCTCGGTCTCTTCGTTCACGTCAGCGGCTGTATAAGTGTCCTGCATGTCGATCCATCTGAGCCCCGCCTTCTCTGCGGCCCTGCGCAGCTGATCCGGGTGATAGCCGCGCTGCCGGTGTACTTCATCGAAACGACGGAAAAGACCTTTGTCCTCACCTTCCTCCTGCACAAAGACCGCCAGATCATATTCATTGATACAGGTCCCGGCATCATAATAATTGTCCCAGATAAATGCGCACTCCCCGCGGTCCTCTGCGATCGTCCTGTCTCCGATCACATCTCTGTAGAGATGGATGGTCTTAAAGTCAAAAACGAATACACCCCCGGGCAGAAGCCCGCGCCGCACACAGGCAAACATGTCCTCCAGATCTTTTTCCTCAAGCAGGTAATTGATACTGTCGCCGACACTGACCATGGCCCCCGCAGCCCCGTAGAGCTCAAAGTTCCGCATATCCTGCAGGGTATAGAGAATATCCCTGCCCGACTCGATCCTGCGCTCCTGGGCGATGGAAAGCATGTCCTCCGAGAGATCGACACCGATCATATCATATCCCCGGTCCGCCAGGATCTCCGTGAGTTTTCCTGTTCCGCAGCCAAGGTCTACTACTATGTTTTCTTCATTTACCGGCCCGGTATTTTGTACATCTGCACCTGCCGTGCGGGGCAGACCGTATTTTTCCAGGTATTCACAGACCCTGTCTGCCCACTCCTCATAGGGTTCCTGGTCCATGAATGTATCATACACATATGAAAAACTGGTGTAGCTGTCCAATTCTGTCCTCACCTCTTTCCGACCGTGCCGGAGCACTTCTATTGACCGGCCAGGATCTCCTTCAGGGCCTCCACGACCCGATCCATCTGTTCATCCGTGCCGATGGTGATGCGCAGATAGTCCTTGATCTTCGGCTTGTCAAAGCGGCGGACGACGATCCTGCGGGCGCGCAGTGCTGCCTGCAGATCCGCGCCGGAAAAGCCGGGGTGCCTTGCAAAGACAAAGTTGGACCTGGAATCCGGGAAGACGAAGCCCATGGCGCTGAGCTCTTTTTTGAAACGCTCACGCGTTGCGCTGATCCTGCCGGTGGTCTCCTGAAACCATGCAGCATCCTCCGCCGAAGCAGTGCCGATCAGGATCGAGGGCAGATTCATGGTGTAGGAATTAAAGGAAAACTTCACATCTTTGAGATAGCCGATCAGCTTTTTGCTGCCGATGGCAAAACCTACACGGGCGCCTGCCATGGCGCGGGACTTGGAGAAAGTCTGCACCACGAGAAGATTCTCATATTTTTCCAGAAGCGGCAGAGCTGTCTGTGCGCCGAAATCGACATAAGCCTCATCTACGATCACGATACTGTCCGGATTGCCGGCGATGATCTTTTCCACCTCTGTCTGCGGAAGCTCAAGGCCGGTGGGTGCATTGGGATTGGGGAAAATAATACCGCAGTTCTGCTGTCCCGTCACAGCCGGCAGATAGTCCTCGGGATTGATGGAAAAATCATCCTGCAGAGGGATGCGGCAAAACGGGATCCGGTAGAGGTTGGCCCACACATCATAAAAGGAATAGGTGATGTCCGGGAACAGCAGCGGCTGTTCTTCGCTTCCGGCGGAAAAGAAAGTCAGAAAACACAGCGCCAGCACATCATCCGAACCGACACCGACAAAGATCTGATCCGGGTCCACGCCATACTGCTTTGCCAGGGCATTTGTCAGCGGTGTCGCGTCCATATCCGGGTACAGGCGCAGAGCGCTGCTGTCAGAGGCAAGCCTGCGTACTGCTTCTTCCACTCCGGGAGCCGGCGGATACGGGCATTCATTGGTGTTCAGCTTGATGATGTTCTTTTCCTTGGGCTGCTCGCCCGCCACATAGGGTTCCACTTTGCGGATTCTATCTTCCCAGGACATATATTTTTCCTCTCTTCCAACATGTCGAAGCGCTCCTGCTCTGAGACACCCGAGGAGAAATCACTTAGGTGATTTCTCTGATGGGATCCGGTGGAGATTTGCGGCGCTTCGACGCAAACCTCCTCAGTGCCCATTTGCGTGTATGCAATGAGCCCTCCCTCATTTGTCCCTTGTCTCATTCTATTTCAGTTTTCTGACGAAATCCGCTGCTCTTTCCAGGTCGTTCACGTCCGGGTGGCCCTTGGCGACACCTCCGAAAAATCCGAAGGGACCGAAGGTGTTGAGCCCGCGACAGCAGAATTTCCCGATCACCCTTGCGTCGGTTCCCTCAAGCACCCGCAGTATCCGTCTTGTATAATACGGCAGATCAAAGGTACAGGTGTACATCAGAAACACCTGTTTTTTACGACGCATATGCGTCTTTATATATTTGATCATCTCCGGATGAAAGCTTCCGCCATAAATTCCTGACGCAATTCCGATCCGGTCATAGCCCGACAGGTCTTCCTTTGCGGCCTTCGGGGAAGATATATCCAGAATATCCGCATCAATGGCAGTATAGGCCGCCTGTACGATCTTTCTGGTATTTCCGTGATGTTTCGAATAATAGAGAATGATTGTTTTCATACACCTTACCTCACTAGAGAGTCACCGCGGGCAGTGGCTACATGAAATCCGATTTTCTCCATACGAAGCTCCATACAGCGCCTGCACTCGGCGGCCTCGTCACCGGTGCAGATCTTCCCGTCATAGAGCATATATTTGCCGCGCACGCCTGTCGGAGATAGATTTGGCATGACGACATTGGCGCCCGCCTGGATCCCCATTTCTCGTCCCAGAGGATGGATGGTCCCAAGCGCCGTTGTGGCGGGGAGCAGGACCCGGGGATTCATCAGCCGGATGACAGCAAGCAAATGCAGCGTATCATCCAGTCCGCCCTGCGTACGGTCGCCAAAGGGCGTATCCGCATGCGGAATAAAAGGTCCTATGCCAATCATATGCGGCTGAAATTCTCTCATAAAATACAGATCGTCCAGCAGATAGTCCAGAGTCTGGTAAGGGCTTCCGACCATCATGCCGCAGCCGACCTGAAAGCCGATCTCGCGCAGGTCCTTCAGGCAGCGCACACGGTTTTCGATCGTGAGCTCCTGGGGATGCAGCATTTTGTAGTGGGTCGGATTGATCGTTTCATGCCGCAGCAGATACCGTTCCGCGCCCGCCTCAAAAAAGGCCTCGTAGCTTTCCCTGGGCCGCTCCCCGATGGACAGGGTCACGGCGCAGTCCGGATGCTTTTGTCGGATCTTTCTGACAATCGCACAGATTTTTTCATCTGTAAAATAGAGATCCTCGCCCCCCTGAAGGACAAAGGTGCGAAATCCCAGCAGATATCCCTTGTCGCAGCAGTCCAGAATCTCCTCTTCGGTAAGCCTGTATCGCTGCGCCTTTTGGTTGGATCTGCGAATCCCGCAGTAGAGGCAGTCATTTCTGCAATAGTTGGTAAACTCGATCAGACCGCGAAGAAAAACCTCTTTTCCATAGTGCTGGTCCCGCACTTCGGACGCTTTCCCGTACAGATAGGATGCCTCTTCCTTGGTCATCGAAGACAGCAGAGCCCCCATCTCCTCTCTGGGAAGGGTCTGTTCTTCACGAAGCCGGTCGATCCGACTGTAGTTCTCAGTATTTCTTTCCATATAACTAATCTTCCGTGATCTTCGCCTTTCATTCAAGACCCGCTTGCGAGCCTTGTGCGCATATCCCATGACCGTTATCTGAAGACACGGGTATTGCGAGATGAAGAATAACTCTGACTTTCACTTCTTTGGCGGCGGCCGTCATACTGCCATGAATGTTAAGAACGATCAGTTGTTAAAGAAGGCAAGCGCGACCGCGCCGGGGCCTGCATAGGTGCCGACCGTGGCACCCACCGGGACCACCTTGACATCTTTGAGCTCTTCTTTGTACATCGGCGCGTAGTCTTCCACGTATTTCATCAGGACTTCATCGGAGAAACCGGTAAATCCAAGACAGTAAGGCATACTCTTATCCACTCCGCCGACCTTGTCAATAAATTCCACCAGCATATTGTTGGCCTTTTTGGAACCTCTGGCCTTGGCGATCACATCCACGACGCCGTCATTGATGGTGATCACAGGCTTGATGGAAAGGATGCTTCCCGCCATGGCCGCCGCAGAAGATATGCGGCCTCCCAGCTTAAGATATTCCAAAGTGGCAAATACGGAGATGACATGCACCTTTTTTTTGGCCTCTTCGACAGCAGCCGCTGTCTCCTTGAGGGATCTGCCTTCATCACGCAGCCTGCAGGCATATTCGACCAGCACATACAGGGATATGCAGAACTGCCGGCTGTCAATAACGATGACCTTGTCCCCGAACTCCGCGGCGGCCGTACATGCACTCTGCCAGGTTCCGGAGACGCCTGCGGACATGGTAATACAGAGCACTTCCTCTCCGCGCCCGACCCATTTCTTAAATTCCTGTCCGAACTCAAAGGGCGTGATCTGTGATGTTCTGGGGACCTCACCTGTCTTCACCAGTTTTTCAAAAAACTCGTTGGGCTTTAAGGTAACTCCGTCCAGATACTCTTCTTCACCGAACCTGGTGTGGATCGGCATCACAGTAACTCCCAGCTTTGCAGCTGTCTCCTGCGGCATATCACTTGCAGAATCTGTAACAATCCTGAAACTCATTTTTTTTAACCTCTTTAGCTGCAGTGTATATTTTCAGAAAGTCTTCTGCCACTGCATTCACCATTCTCTTCAGGCCTCTGTTCTCCATTTTACCACATCACCGCGCAAAAGAAACATGCAGATCCACGTGACCGGGAGAGACTTTTCAATGCTGTATATATTCTTCACTGCTTTTTCTGTTGTTCTTCATCGCGCAATACCCGTGACTTCAGTCGCGGGATACGCGCAAGACTCGCGAGCGAGTCTAAAATTACTGTGCCCCTGCCCCCGCGCTCCGGATGTTCATGATCAGCATCTGCAGGCGGTTCTCCACGTTGACAAAGCTCACGTCAGGATCGTAGTCAAGCGGCAGCAGCTGAATATCCGGGAACATCTCCTTGAGACGCCTGGAAATACCGCGGCCTACGACATGGTTGGGGATGCAGCCAAATGGCTGCAGGATGACAAAGGCGCGACAGCCTTCGCGGGCACGCTCAATGATCTCGGCGGGAATCAGGATTCCCTCACCGGAGTCATAGGCACGGGGAATGATCGGGTCGCTTGCCCGGGCGACATCTGTCAGCTTTGCGGCAGGCTCAAACAGAGGATGCTGTCTGGCGACAGAGGCGACAAAGTCGTGGGAAGTATTGAAGATCTGCTCGACCAGATCCAGATATCCTCTCTCAATAATGGATTTTTTGACCCCGTAATCTTTCGCCTGTTCACGGCGGACAAAATAAGTCTTCTGGATGACATCCGCCATCTTGGCCTCGATGATCTCAAAACCGTTTTTCTCCAGATAATCCTCAATATCGTGGTTGGCGCCCGGATGGAAATTGAGCAGATACTCACCGACGATCAGGACAGTTGGCCTGGGATTGGAACGATCATAGGGCACTTTCTTCATGAGGCGGATGGCCTTTTCAAACCCCTTCTTCATCTTGCCGACGCCGCCGTGTTCAATGGAATCCATGAGGACGTCCAGAGCTTTTTCGAAGGTTTTATTGGCAATTCCCTCCACCGTCTCATAGGGCCGCATCTTGCGCAGGAGGTCTTCCAGCGCATCGATCATGGGCAGTGCAAAGGCAATCTTGATCGATGCCTGCAGATTGAGTTTGAAGCCGGGGTGCAGGTTGTGATAATCCACGTCATCATTCGTGATGATCGGCACATCCGGGTGGCCTGCGTCGTCCAGAGCCTTGCGGAGCAGGGCTCCGTAGTGGGTCAGGCGGCAGCAGCCGATATATTTTCCCATCATGACAGCCTTCTTTTTTCCCTCATATTTGGGGTCTTCAATGGCCTGGAGAGCCTCTCCGATAACCACCTGGGCAGGGAAACAGATATCATTATGGACATAGCGCTTTCCGAGTTCGATCGCACGCTCGCGGCCGATGGGAAGCGGAACCGTATGGACCTTCTGGGCGGCAAAGACAGCTGCCATCAGCCTGCTGAAGGCGTGGGAAGTGTTAGGAACGAAGACAACCGAATCCTCGATATCCTCCTTTTGGAATTTCTGCGGATAGGGATCCGAAAGTTCCCGGACCTCTCCGGGACGGAAGGGCCTGGGGACCGGAGCACTTTTTTTCAGTTCGGAGATATCCTGTTTCTGGGCAGGGAAGACCGGAACAGCGTCCGGATTCTCCCGCCTCTTTGCGGCAGAGGCCATCTGCAGCTGCAGGGCCTTTCTGCGTTTCATCTTCACCGAGGAGATGAAGGAACGAATGCGGATGGAAAGCGGTCCGCGTATATCACTTTCGTCCACCTTGAGGATCAGGGGGGTCTTGCCGGAAATCTCCTTCATCATACGGATGATCTCATCCGACAGATAGGCGTCATGACCGCAGCCGAAACTCACGATCTGGACATATTCCAGGTTGGGGTGCTGCGCGGCATAGATCGCCGATCCCAGCATCCTGGCATGGTAATTGTTGACCACATCCAGACGGCTCTTTGACAGATCGATTTTGTCCAGGCCCGGGATCGCATCCGCCGTCAGGACACTGATCCCCTGTTCTGTAAACATCTCCGGGATACTGTGGTTGACAAGGCTGTCGTTCTGATAGGGACGCGCGGCAAGGACTACGGCGCCGGGCGCTTCGGCGGGTGCTTTCTGAATCGCGTCAAGTACCTTCTGTCCCTGCGCAAGAAGCTTGTCGCGGTAGCTGTCCTGGGCAGACTGACCCTCCTGGATCGCTCTGCGGACAGTTTTGGCGGGAATCCCGAATGTGTCTTTCATAAACCTGGTCAGCTGGCGCTCACGATCCGCATCTGTGTACCAGAAAAAGACCGGCACATCGTATTTGACATCACCGCGTTCCTCCGGATTATCGGAGTTTTTGATCACCAGCGGGAAGCCCTTGACGATGCCGCACATGGATACGCTGGTACTCTCCGTATTCTCTGATTTTCTGGTGGAGATTGACGGGAAAAAGATCCTGTCCGCTCCGTGCTGTTCCAGCCAGCGGATATGGCCGTGCACCAGTTTTCCGGGAAAACACTCCGTGTCTGATGTCACAGCGTGGAGTCCCTTTTCGTAAATAGGACGGGTGCTCTCGGGAGAGACCAGAACGTCAAATCCCAATGCGCTCCAGAAGTTTCTCCAGAAAGGCAGTGTCTCCCAGTAAGCCAGAACCATGGGCAGGCCGATCGTCACATTCTTTTTGCTGTCCACCTGCCGGAAGGGATATTCCTTCATGAGGAAGGTCCTGCGTACTTTGAAAAGGTCAGTCCCCTTTCTCTTTACAGACCGGCGGGGGGCAGAGGCGGCAGAAGGAGCTGTCCCGCCCTCTGCGGAGGCCTTTGCTGCGGAGCCGCTGACAATGTCCGATGCGGCAGCGGCTGTATTTTTTACTGTGGAAGTCACTTTGTCTGCCGCAGATGCAGCGGCATCCCTGACAGCGGCAGGAATCTTATCCGCCGCAGAGGCAGCGGTATCTTTGACCGCCGCGCCGACCTTATCGGCGGCTGATGCCGCCGTATCTTTGACCGCTGCGCCGACCTTATCGGCGGCCGATGACGCCGTATCTTTAACTGCCGTTCCAAGCCTGTCAGCAGCTGATGACGCCGTATCCATGACCCTGTCCGCAGCTGTGGCTGCTGTATCGATCACTGCTGCCGTGACCATATCTGCCGCGGAGACCGCTGTATCCCTGACAGCTGTGCCGACTCTGTCGGCGGCCACCGCTGCCGTATCCTTTACTGCGTCAGCGACCTGTTCCACTGCGGAAACAGGACTTGACGGACCCGGAACCTTTCCCGTATCCGATGCTGCAGATGCCTGCACAGATTCTGCTTCGGGTGCCTTTACAGACTCAGCTGCGGGTGCCTCCGGCTTCGCATCTGCTGCTTCAGGCCCCTGCGTCTGCACTGCAGGCTGTACGACTCTAAGATCCGTCTCATGCTTCTTTAGAGGCTTCTCCTGCTCCTTCTCTTTCTGTGAGGCAAGGAAGGCCTCAAGTTCACCGGGATTGAGCACGCTCCCGCGCTCACATCGATTGCCGGTGATCCATGTATCGCCGGTGGAGAAAGTGACCACACTGCGGCGGCAGTGGTTTTCGCATCCGCTGCAGACAAGCCCGTTGACCTGTGTGAAGGAAAAGTCATGAAGGGCGTCAAATCCGATGAAGGAAGACGGCTTTTGCGTGCGGCGCGCTTTTTCCATGGCAGTGTGGGCAGCTCCGATCGCGCCCATCAGTCCGGGATAAGGCGCACGGACGACCTCGCGTCCGATATACTGCTCAATAGCACACAGAACTGCGTCATTGCAGAACGTACCGCCCTGTACGACGATCCTGTCGCCCAGAGAATCCAGACTGCTGATGCGAATGACTTTTGTAAAAACATTTTCGATAATGGACCGGCAGAGTCCGGCCAGGATATCATTGACCTCCCTGCCGTTTTTCTGCTCGGTGATGATCCGGCTGTTCATAAAGACCGTGCAGCGGCTTCCCAGCACAGCCGGATGTTTTGCCTTAAAGGCACGCTCCGCGATCTCCGGCACGGGAACGCCCATGTTTTTCGCGAAATTCTCCAGGAAGGATCCGCAGCCTGCTGAGCAGGCTTCATTGACTACGATATCCGTAATGATCCCGTCGTCAAGCCAGATGGCCTTCATGTCCTGTCCGCCGATATCCAGAATAAAAGTGGCGTCCTCCAGATACTTGGCGCTGGCCCTGGCATGAGCGACCGTCTCGACAATATGTGTATCCGCGCGGAATGCCTTTGCTGCCAGAAGCTCTCCATAGCCCGTGGTCGCCATACCTCTGACCTTAAGGCGGATTCCTTCAGCGGTAAACTTTTTGTCCATCTCGATCAGGCCCTGTTTGAGGACCGAAATGGGATCTCCGCCATTATTTGCATAGAAAGAGTACAGGATCCTCTCTTTTTCATCGAGAAGGACAAATTTGGTCGTGGTACTGCCGCAGTCCACGCCAAGATAACACTTGTCTTCGTAAAGAGGATGCCGTTTCAGAAAGGCCTGATACGCCTCTTCCGTTGCAAAAAAAGGACCGGACAGGGCCCCGCTGTCCTGCATGTCGCTCCGACCGATCAGGGCACGGATCCTGTAAATGCATTTGTCGATATCAATGGTACCTGCTGCTTGCGGTCCGGTTTCCGCCTTCCGGGCAGGATCCCTTCCTGCATCGGGATCCGTTTCGCCGGCTCTGACAGCAGCGGGAGTTCCGGAATACAGAGCTGCCCCAAGCGCCACCATGAGTTCGGGCTGTTCCGGGATCAGGATTTCCTTATCCTCCAGCTCCAGCTTTTCGCGAAAAGCCTGAACCAGTGTGGGATGGAAACACAGGGGCCCTCCCTCAAAGATGATCGGAGGAGCCATTGTCAGTCCC
>ONXK01000227.1 GCA_900321785.1 uncultured Lachnospiraceae bacterium
TTCTTCATATCCGCGCGCAGATTATACCAGCTCTTAGGCATCTCGTCTTCGTTGAGATAGATCTTGTAGGGAATTTTCTTGTCTGCCATTGTTCTATTCCTTCCTTTCGTTGATGCGCCTTGGCGCTGAATGATAATCTGTGCCCGGGAACCCCCTGTAAACGCGAAGAGACCTGTCCCGCAGCACTATAAAAAGCTGCTGGGACAGGTCTGAATATACTCATCCTGCGGTGCCACCCGGCTTGACGCAACTTGCGCCCACTCTGCCATACGTAGGGATGCACCATCTTTATAAGAAATAGCTGCATACCAACATATGCTGAACTTTGCTTACGGAGGTCCATCACTCCGTCTCCCATACTTTACAGATTTGTATTTCAGGTTGCCCTCAGAAGTCCATTCGGCAATACGCTTCATACTGCAATCTCAGCACCTGCAGTTCTCTGGAATGAAGGAAGCATCACTTACTCACTCTTCTTCAACGGTTTAACGCAGTGTAGCATGGATTATTCTACTGTGTCAATGTTTGAATTTTCATTTTTGTCCAGACATGTTTGAATTTTCGATTTTGTCCGGATTGCCTTTAGAATTTTTACAGTTTCTTAGCAGATCTTCTTCACAGTCCGAAACCGGGGAAAATCATGTAGGTGTAGAGCATGGAAATGATCATGTACTCGATCAGGATGATAAAAAAGGCACGGAAGGTGATCCGCAGGACATCGCCCTCTCTGCCGATCGAGTTGACAGTTGCGCAGGCTGCGACAACATTGTTGGGGCAGATGAGGTTGCCCAGAGAGCCCGCGGCGTTCTGACCGGCAAAAACCGTGATGGGATTGATGCCCAGCAGCTGGGATGCCTCAATGTGCATACCGGCGAACATAATGTTGGACCCCAGTCCGGTGCCGGTGATAAAGGAGCCGAAAGAGCCGATGAAGACAGCCGCCGTGCCTTCCAGAAAGATCGGCACGAAGATACCGATGATGATGAGCTGGGCACGGCGGTCTTCTCCGGAAAACTGTGTGATCGCAGCCTTTACGTCCTCAATGGCACCGGTGGCTTTGAGGGCGTTCAGAATGGTAAAGGCGCCGAAGATCATGACGACGATCTTGAAGCCTTCCTTGAGGCCCTTCCAGACGCTCGCGTCCAGGACAGCAATATTATCCTTCAGGCTCAGGTCTGTGATATTGAAATAGGTCAAAGCGAGGAACATTCCCCACAGAAGTGCGATCGGCGCGACTTTTGCCGCCGACATACGAAAGGCCATGATCCCGACCAGTACAATGGCGATCGGACTGATTGCAAGAATAAACTAATCATACTCTCTCCCTCTATAGCAACAGGTCTGATTAAATGCGTATTCCGCGGCCGGAGCCACGGGTCATACACAATGAAAAATATCTTACTGAAGAATCTGCGGATGCAGTTTCATATTTGCGCGGACATCCTCACAGCAGGTGTGGAAGGCTGCCATTTCGTCTGCAGGCAGGTCATACTCCACGATATGCTCTACTCCGTCCGCACCGATGACCGCAGGGACTCCTACGTAGACGCCGTGTTCTCCATACTCGCCGTCCAGCAGGGTGCTGACAGGAATGATCGCCTTCTCGTCGTGCAGGATGGCTGCGACCAGGCGGCAGAGCGCGGTACAGATACCGTATTCGGTACAGCCCTTTCCGTCGACCGTCACCCAGGCGTTGGCAACCGCCTGTTTTTTGACTTCTTCATTGTCAAAGACAAAACGGCTGTCTTTTTTGGCCAGATCTGCCAGGGGCTGTCCGCCGAAGGAGATCTGAGACCATGGAATCATAATGGAATTGCCGTGCTCGCCCATCATGCAGCCGGAGATGGAGTTGTGCGCTACTCCTGTCTGTTGGTAGAGAATATTTTTCAGGCGGGCTGTATCCAGGCCGGTTCCGGTTCCGAAGACATGTCCGCGGGGAAGGCCGGAAAGCCTGGCAATCTGTCCGGTCACCACATCGCAGGGATTGGTGATATTGATCCAGAGACCGTGGAAGCCCCCTGCGATCACCTTCGGCACATAATCGGTTACCTGCGGAATGGTAAAGTTCATCTCATCAAGGCGGTCATGATTGGGCGTCGCCAGGAGCTCAATCTTGCCGATGGCATTCACAATGATATCGACGTCCTCCAGTTCATCATAAGCCGCGGAACGGACTGCCACAGTATGCGGGCAGTTTGCAACCGCATCCCGGATATCCTGAACTTCACTGCGGAGCTTCGCCTCTTTGGTATCAACAAAGACAAGTTCGTCCACAAGACCGCTCAGCGCAAGTGCATAGGCGCAGTGTGTCCCGACATGCCCCAGACCGATGATTGCGATTTTTCTTTTTTTCAGCATAATCTACTCCTCCTCAGATATCTTTGTATGGCACCAACTCTTATATTGTACAAATTTATGCATGATTTTCCATGTATTATTATATTTTTTTGCACAAAAACGTATATTTATGCATTATTTGTTTTTATAACCGATAAAACACCTGCTCAAAGATACCGGGCCGTACCTCTCTGCAGCTGCAATGATCCGGTAATCACCGCAACAAAAAAAGCCCCGGAAAGGGCTTTTTTGTTTATGAAGTCTAACAGGAGCCGGAAAACTGCAAACCTGTCAACTCGGCTCATTGCGTCCAAACCGAATCCACAATAGTTCGAAAACAGGAATCTTTCTGATGAGACACAGAGCCGTCCATTGTCCCCTGTTTTCTTATTTTTTGAAGAGCTCCACAAAAGCGTCCCCGCAGGCGGAGGTCGTTGCGCTGCCGCCCTGATCAGGAGTAAGAGACTCTCTGTGATCGGTCAGCATGTTCTCCATTGTGTCCAGTATCTTTTTGCCCAGATCTTCGTGACCGAAGAAATCCAGAAGCTGGGAGGCAGACCAGATGGCTGCCAGCGGATTGGCAGTCTG
>ONXK01000076.1 GCA_900321785.1 uncultured Lachnospiraceae bacterium
CACGAGGTGGATAGGCGCGAGGTGGAAGTACGGTAACGTATGGAGCTGACGCGTACTAATAGGTCGGTTGCTTATCCTCAAGTTCGATGGTTGGCCTTAGGTCAGCTGTCGGTCTTGCATAAGCAGCACTGCTCAGTTGTGAGATGTGCCCTTCTCTTATTCAGTTTTGAAGGTATGAAGAAAAAGATGCTGAGGCATCTTTTTTTAGAAGAGTCTGCACGTAAAGCTTTCAGAATTGATTGTATAAATGCCTTGATAGCTCAATGGTAGAGCACGCGGCTGTTAACCGCGGTGTTGCAGGTTCGAGCCCTGCTCGAGGCGCTTTTAATGCGGCAGAAATTAGTTTCTGCCGCATTATGTTTTATGTATTCCAAACGTTTCTCATACAGGAGATTCCCGGTCGTTTCTGCAGCACTTTGAATGCGGCTGGATCGGATATAAGGCTCCGTGGTCAAGAGGTTAAGACATCGCCCTTTCACGGCGGTAACACGGGTTCGATTCCCGTCGGAGTCATTTCATTGCCCGTTCGGCAATGTGAGAATGGATCCTTAGCTCAGTTGGTTAGAGCAACCGGCTCATAACCGGTCGGTCCCGGGTTCGAGTCCCCGAGGATCCACTAGGATGTACTGCATCTTAATTGACAATTGATCCGCGATTTTTGGGTTCGGGTCGGTGTTAAAATCTGCTTATGCCGGCATGGCGGAATTGGCAGACGCGCGGGACTTAAAATCCCGTTCGACTTAAATCGAGTGTCGGTTCGACCCCGACTGCCGGCAGTGAAAATACCTGAAGTATGCCTTGTGCGCATATTTCAGGTATTTTTTTGCTTTTGTATATCTAAAACGTTTACTCTCGTCGTTTTTTTGAGCTGTTTGGTGACAATTTGTACAAATTGAATAGCTGATTCCTACATAATGCGAGGAAATATGTATTTTTATTTGTGTATTATTACCTATAAAAAGCTGAGAAAAAAACCACGCATCTGCCGTTTACTTGACATGTATAGCTACATCTGGTATAGTTACTGCTGGATGTAACAAATTTGTAACAAAAACGAAATTTCTGTAAGAATTATAATTATAAATTTTTAATAAAATCGGAGGAACAATGGGGTTTAAAAGAGTCAAGCTGTTATCTGGAATGCTTTCTGCAGCGGCAATCGCATCTATGGCCGGCATGCCGGTTCTTGCAGGCGAGACAGCTGAGGAAGGCCTTTCTCTTGCAAATACTCTCGAAAACGGACAGAAGGAAGACAGCACTGCGCAAGATGGTGTAAGTCGTTTCCTTTCTGATTCACCGGATTATACGGATCCGGCAGAACAGGCTTTTGTCTCCGGAGATATGGCAGACGATGCTTCTGCACAGAATATTGAGATTCCGATGGCTGCCGCTGCAGATGCAGAGACACCTGTTGCAGATCTTTTTGCAGAAGCTGCAGAGCAATACAATTCGGCAGTCCTTCCCGACCTTTCGGTTGCGCTCGATAAAAGCAATGTCAACAGCGTGATCGAGGAACAGATTGCTGTTACTGCACCTTTTACAGAGAATCAGAAAGATGTTCCCGCGCTGCAGACAGGGGCGGGAGATAAGAAAATTGTCGTTGCTTCTCCCAACGTCTACCTGAACATTCATGCTGAGCCTTCTCTGGGAAGCGAAGTTCTGGGCAAGATGTATAGTAATGATCTGGCTATTGAACTGCGCAAAGAGGATGAGCGCTGGACAAAGATCCGTTCCGGCAATGTTGTCGGTTATGTAATGAACGAGTATCTGGTAGAGGGAAATGAGGCAGAAGCCCTCTCCGAGATCGTAAGTACACCGCTTGCAACCGTGAAAGAGGACAAGGGAACTGATATCTATCAGGATTCCACGGATAATTCCAAGATTATCGGTGACGCTAAAGAAGGCGATCAGTATGAAGTTCTGGAGAGTACGGACGGGTGGATCGGTATCCTGACAGATAATGGTGTCGGATATATCCCTTCTTCGGAAGTATCTCTCAGTATGGCATATCCTGTAGCGGAATCTTCCAGAGAGGAAGTGGACCGTGTCAACAATTCCAATGTCAAGGAACGCGCGGATCACGAACAGCGTAAAGCTGAAAAAGCTGACGCGGTTGTTGAACTTGCGAAGACCAGGGCGAACGTTGCAGATTCTGCAGACGAGGAAACTGCAACAGCGGTCGTAGAGGTTGCTCTCAGGGCTGCTGATGCGGCAGCTGCACAGGCAGATGTCGCACAGGTCGCGGTCAGCCAGGCGGGTGAAGAATCCGGACAGGCTGTCATTGAGTTTGCGACGCAGTATATCGGAAATCCCTATGTATGGGGCGGCTCCAGCCTGACCCATGGCGCGGACTGTTCCGGTTTTGTTATGGCAGTTTACGGAAACTTCGGATTCCGTCTTCCCCACTATGACAGATCCGACCGTAGTGTCGGTTCACCGGTTGCTTCTCTTGCGGAAGCGCGTGCCGGAGATATCGTATGCTACAACGGACATGTAGCCCTTTATATGGGCGATGGTATGATCGTCCATGCGCAGGATGAGCGCCACGGAATCACCACCTCAAGGGCGGATTTCATGCACATTGTCTGCATCCGCAGGCTTTTCAACTGATTATATGTGCGTCCCATGCCGGAGCGTCTCAAACAGGCATGAGAAAAGCTTCATGTGCCTTTGTGTGACCAGAAACGTGTGAGCATGTCGCTCCCCGGCTTTTATCCGCGGTTATTCTTTTGATTGTCAGCGAATGAGGAGGATCAGTTCCTGTTTTTTCACCTGTTATTCGGGCAGACAGCCGGTTAATACCGACTGTCTGTTTTTTTGTGCAAAATACAGGTAAATACCTACTGTTCTTTTATGCTTGTTTGTGTATATTATATAAAGGAAGTCTCTTATACAGCAAAAGACTTGCAATAATTGTGCAAATCTGACGATGGTTATGATATAATGGTCTTGTGCAGATAGCCTGTTCTTCCGGTTTTGGAATGACCGGGGTCAGGTGATTTGTAAATATCAAGAGATAACAGCGGCGTTTGCTGCGGAAAGAGGCACCTATGAAGTACGTCATTGTCGGCAAAAACATGGAAGTTACAGATTCTCTCAAGGAGGCTGTGACACAGAAACTTGACAAACTGGATAAGTTCTTCTCTCCTGACACGGAGGTGCATGTCACACTGCAGGTCAATCGTGACAGGCACAAGATCGAGGTTACCATTCCTGTGAGGGACAACATTATCCGCTCCGAACAGGTCAGCAATGATATGTATGTCTCCATCGATCTGGTTGAGGAGGTCATTGAGCGGCAGTTAAAGAAGTATAAGAGCAAACTGATCAAACGTCATCAGGAAGCGGCATCTTTTAAACGAGAGTATATCGAGCGCAGCTATTATGATGATGAAGATATCAGGATCGTCCGGAAAAAACAGTTTGACCTCAAACCTATGTATCCGGAAGATGCCTGCGTACAGATGGAACTGCTGGGACATAATTTCTATGTGTTCATCAATGCGGAGACAGAACAGATTGCAGTTGTCTATAAGAGAAAAGGCAGTACCTACGGTATGATTGAGCCGGAGGGCTGAGTATCTCGGGTGATCCGGATTTTCAGAAAGCGTTTTTCGATAATCCGATACCATACAGTAACATTCACTGGGAAACCGGCCGCTGGCCGTTGAAGGACAGAGGTTACAAACCATATATCAACTTTAAGGAGGATACGATCATGAAAGTTGCAGTTATCGGCGCTGGCACCATGGGATCCGGCATTGCGCAGGCATTCGCGCAGTGTGCAGAAGTAGAGAAAGTTTATCTCTGCGATATCAAGGAAGAGTTTGCTCAGGGCGGCTTTAACAAGATCAAAGGCGGTCTTGACAGAATGGTCGGCAAGGGCAAAATGGAGCAGGCAGCGGCAGATGCCATCCTTGCTAAATTTGAGTGCGGTCTCAATACCATCGCCGTAGATCCCGACCTCGTAGTGGAAGCAGCCCTCGAGGTTATGGACATTAAGAAAAAATGCTTCAAGGAGCTTCAGGACGAAATCGTCAAGAACCCTGACTGCATCTTCGCATCCAACACTTCTTCTCTTTCCATCACCGAGATCGGCGCAGGCCTGTCCAAGCCCATCATCGGTATGCACTTCTTCAACCCTGCACCTGTTATGAAGCTGGTCGAAGTTATCGCCGGCATCAACACTCCTGCAGAGTATGTTGAGAAGATTAATGAGATTTCCGTGAAGCTCGGCAAGACCCCCGTACAGGTCAACGAGGCAGCAGGTTTCGTCGTTAACAGAATCCTGATCCCTATGATCAACGAAGCAATCAATGTTAAGTACACCGGCGTTTCCGATATCGCAGGCATTGACACAGCTATGAAGCTTGGCTGCAACCACCCTATGGGACCGCTTGAGCTCGGCGACTTCATCGGCCTGGACATCTGCCTTGCAATTATGGACGTCATCTATGCAGATACTGGCGACAACAAATATGCTGCCAGCCCGCTCCTTCGTAAGATGGTTCGCGGCAAGAGGCTTGGTGTCAAGACCGGCATCGGCTTCTATGACTATTCCAACGGACCCAAGAACAAGGTCGCGACCGACAAGTAATAACATGATCTGAATGTCATGTGCAGTGCTTCGATCGTCGGCAACTTCACATTTGTATCAAATGTATGCAGGTCACACACTGGTCAGTGTGTGACCTGTGGTATCGAATATAAAAAGAATACAATGATTTTAAGAAGCTAACTTGCGATTGTCAGTTGTGCATGATATATTATATTTCATGTAAGAATCACTTTAGAAGGAGGCTTTTATGAACATTCTGGTATGTGTAAAACAGGTTCCGGATACGACTCAGATTAAAATCGATCCGGTCAAACACACCCTTATCCGCGAAGGTGTTCCGGCTATTCTGAATCCCTTTGATGGCTATGCTCTTGAGGCAGCTGCCCGCATTAAGGATAAGGATCCCAGCACCAAGATCACCGTTGTCACCATGGGACCGCCTCAGGCAACTGCAGTCCTGAAAGAGTGCGTCGGTATCGCTGCAGATAAGGGTTATCTGGTTTCCGGCCGTACATTCGGCGGATCTGACACACTGGCAACTTCCTATATTCTCTCCCATGCGATCAAGGCTCTCGAGGAGAAAGAGGGTAAGTTCGATGCCATCTTCTGCGGCAAGCAGGCTATCGATGGTGACACCGCACAGGTCGGCCCCGAGATCGCTGAGTGGCTTGGTGTTCCCCAGGTTACCTATGGCCTTGAGATCGAGGCAACTGAGGATGGATTCAAGGTAAGAAAAGAAGCAGAGGACGGCGTTCAGATTATCGGCGTTAAGACTCCCTGCCTCATCACCTTCACAAAGCCCAGCTTTGATCCTCGTTATCCCACCATCAAGAGAAAACTGATGGCTAACAAGGCTAAATTCGAGACTCTGGGCGATGATTTTGATCCCACCATGGATGCAAGCCACTATGGCCTGAATGGTTCCCCGACTCACGTTAAGAAGTCCTTCACACCTCCTGTAAAATCGGGCGGCATGAAGATCAAAGAAGAGACCGGCGAAGAATCTGCTAAGAAGCTTGCCAAGATTCTTGTGGACGCCAATATTGTCTGATAGGAGGGGATTGAAGAATGGAAGCTAAAACCAAAGATTTGTGGGTATTTATTGAAACAAACGAAGACGGCTCTCCCAAAAAGGTTGGCCTTGAGCTTCTGAATCCCGGCCGTATGATGGCCGACAAGCAGGGCGGAAAGCTCGTTGCAGTCGTAATCGGCGACAACGTAGCTGAGTCTGTCGAGCAGGCAGGCATCTATGGCGCTGACCAGGTCATCGTCGTAGAAGGCCCTGAGTACAAGCAGTACACAACTGATGCCTATGTAAAGGCTCTGTATCACCTGACCGAGAAGTATGGTCCCACCACCATCATGATCGGCGCAACCAACAACGGCCGTGACATGGGCCCTCGTTTCTCCTCCCGCGTCGGCACCGGACTTACCGCAGACTGCACAAGCCTGGACATCGATGAAGAGACCGGAAACGTTGCATGGACCCGTCCTGCTTTCGGCGGCAACCTGATGGCTACCATCATGTGCCCTGATCATCGCCCTCAGTGCGGCACTGTCCGTCCCGGCGTTTTCAAGAAACCCGAAGCTGGCGAGAACAAGGCTGAAGTTATCAAAGAAGAGTTCCACGTAGCTCCCGAAGAGATCCGCACCGTTCTCCTTGAGGTCATCAAGGAAGCTGCAGGCGAGCTTGTCGACCTTGAAGGCGCAGACGTCATCGTCGCAGGCGGACGTGGAGTTGGCGGCCCCGACGGTTTCGCTCCTCTGAAAGAGCTCGCAGACCTTCTGGGCGGCGTCGTAGGCGCTTCTCGTGCAGCAGTCGACTCCGGCTGGATCGCACATTCTCACCAGGTTGGCCAGACTGGTAAGACCGTCGGCCCCAAGCTTTACATCGCTTGCGGTATCTCCGGCGCTATCCAGCACGTTGCCGGCATGAGCAGCTCTGACTGCATCATCGCCATCAACAAGGATGAGGATGCCAGCATCTTCAATATTGCTGATTACGGCATCGTCGGCGACCTGTTCGAGGTTGTTCCCGCTCTGACCGCTGAGATCAAGAAGCTGAAAGCATAATCTGCTTTTAAGATGATCTTTGATCGAATCTGATATTCCGGCACCCCTCTGCGACCTTTGCAGAGGGGTGCCTTTGTTTATCGGATTATAGTCTGTGATTGGAGTGTCGCATAATGCTTTCAAAATGGAGATGAATATGGCAAAAAAAGATAAAGGTGAGGTAAAGACAAATGCTATGCGGATCCTGGATCGGGCAGGCGTTTCCTATGAGCATTTCTCTTATGAATGCGATGAATTTGTGGACGGAGCACAGACAGCGGACCATCTGGGACTGCCCCATGAGAAAGTATTTAAGACGCTGGTCACCGTTGCTCCGGACAGGGAACATTATGTTTTTGTGATCCCCATTGATGAGGAGCTGGACCTGAAAAAATGTGCCCGATCAGTCGGTGTGAAGTCAGTTGCCATGATCCATCAGAAAGAATTGTTTCCGCTGACGGGATATGTTCGCGGCGGCTGTACTGCGATCGGTCTGAAAAAGAACTTTGTGACACGCCTTGATTCGCATGCCCGGCAACAGGACCGCATCTATATCAGCGGCGGAAAAGTCGGATGCCAGATCCTTCTGGCGCCGGATGATTTTATCAAAACCGCCTGGAAGGCACAGTATGCTGATCTGACCAGGGAACATGAATAAACTTCGCCGTATGCTTAAAAAACCCCAAAGTCTCTTTCGTGAGCAAGCTCCCGACGAGACAAACTGAAAAAAACTGGAAAAGCAATGAGTCCATGCCGACAGGCTCGTAATCGCAGGAGCGATTACTCGCTGTCGCGGCATTCGCCGTATCCCGACGAGACAAACTGAAAAAAACTGAAAAAGCAATGAGTCCATGCCGACAGGCTCGTAATCGCAGGAGCGATTACTCGCTGTCGCGGCATTCGCCGTATGCTTAAAAAACCCCAAAGTCTCTTTCGTGAGCAAGCTCCCGACGAGACTTTGGGGTTTTTTAAGCGCATGGACTCATTGCTTCGCGCAAAAAAAGCACCTGCGTGATGCAGGTGCTTTTGTAATGTACGTGACAAGATTCGAACTCGCGACCTTCTGGTCCGTAGCCAGAC
>ONXK01000040.1 GCA_900321785.1 uncultured Lachnospiraceae bacterium
CGCTTAAACCACTGGTTGATCTTATTTCTGGTAGAAGCGTTCTTTACGATCGTGAGCCAGTCCATGCTGGGTCCCTTGGAGTTAGGACTTGTCAGGATCTCAATGCGGTCGCCGTTTCTGATCTCATAGTCGATCGGAACGATCTTGTCATTGACTCTGGCACCGACCATTCTGTTGCCTACAGCGGTATGGATGGCGTATGCGAAATCGATCGTAGTGGAGCCGACGGGAAGGTTCTTGACCTCGCCGCGGGGTGTGAAGCAGTATACGTCGTCCGAGAACAGGTTCAGATCGCTCTTGAGCAGGTCCATAAACTCACGGTTATCGGACATGTCCTGCTGCCACTCAAGGATCTGGCGGAGCCAGGTCAGTTTTTCTTCCTCTCTGGTCTTTTCAACCTTCTGGCTGCTTCCGGCTTCTTTATATTTCCAGTGGGCGGCAATACCGTATTCAGCGGCACGGTGCATCTCATAGGTGCGGATCTGGATCTCAAAGGGCTGTCCGGCCGGACCGATGAGCGTCGTGTGCAGGGACTGATACATGTTTGCCTTGGGCATTGCGATATAGTCCTTGAACCTGCCGGGGATGGGCTTATACATCTCATGGATGGTGCCGAGCACGGCATAACAGTCACGGATGGAGCTGACGATGACGCGTACGGCAAAGAGGTCATAAATCTCTTCAAGGGATTTCTGCTGGTTGAGCATTTTGCGATAGATACTGAAGAGATGTTTGACTCGTCCGTCCACTTCTCCTTCGATGCCGGCTTCCAGAAGATGCTTCTTGACTTCTATTGCGATCTCCTGGACATAGTGTTCCCGCTCATGCTTTTTCTGCTCAACTTTGGCACTGAGATCATAGTAGATATCGGGATAAAGATATTTCAGAGAGAGGTCATCAAGTTCAACCTTGATCTTGGAAATACCAAGGCGGTCGGCGATGGGAGAATAAATATCAAGAGTCTCCTGTGCGATTCTCTGCTGCTTTTCGGGCGGCATAAACTCGAGGGTCCGCATGTTGTGGAGACGGTCGGCAAGTTTGATGAGAATGACACGGATGTCCTTGGCCATTGCAAGGAACATTTTGCGAAGGTTTCTGGCCTGCATGTCCTGCTGGGCCTGGGATTTGTCAACATAATCGCCTGAGAGCTTCAGTTTTTTGAGCTTGGTAACGCCGTCAACAAGCAGAGCTACGTCTTTGCCGAATTCTTCTTCGATCTGATCTCTGGTCAGTACAGTATCTTCCACAACATCGTGCAGGATTCCTGCGCAGATGGTCTCCTTATCCATCTCGAGACCGGCCAGAATGATAGCGACATACAGCGGATGAATGATATAGGGTTCTCCGGATTTGCGCAGCTGCCCATTATGCGCATTATACGCTATCTCATAGGCCTTCTCGATCATGGTAATATCATCAGACGGATGGTATTTCCGGACATGGTCTATAAGGCTATGGTAAAGATCCTCCGGACAGCTGTACTCTCCGATGCTTTCAATCTTACCGGTGTCGATGGCAATTTTTCCTTTACTGATTTTCTGGCCATTGATGTCTGTCATAATGCACCTCTGCCGCCAAAACCCGTGACTCCTCAGTACCTTAGATGCGATCTCTCATTCAAGACTCGCCTGCGATTCTTTGCTATGACTTGTTAAAGTGATTCCTAAAATAATAATGAATAATATATAATATTTCCTGAAAATAATAAAAGTAAAGCAATTATAGTCTGTTTTGTTGAGTACGTCAATCAGGATTTAAAAAGACGTGCGCAAGATGCGTGGAAAAAAGAAGAATGGAAGAATATGTGGAAATGGAAAAAGAATAAAAAGCAGAATGGGAATTAACGGAATAGAGGAATAAACCACACAAGTCTTCGTGCGGGGGTCCCTTCTTCCGGCTTGATGTGATAAAACTACGCGTGCTTTCCGCGCTACGGCAGGAGGCGGGGGCTGGCTGTAAAGTTTCCCCTTTTTCTTCTGACTTGATGTGATAAAACTACGCGTGCTTTCCGCGCTACGATAGGAGGCGGGGGCTGGCTGTAAAGTTTCCCCCCTTCTCCCTACTTAACGTATAAGCTCTCCGCATCGCTCCGCGGGGCCCCTCCCCCGCTCTCGCGCTGCTAACCGATATTCGAAAATCGCCCCGCTCATCCTTTGAAAACCAAGGATTCGCGGGGCTTTGACACGCCGGTTTCCGGCGTGTTCTCATAATCGGTTGCCCTGTCAAATGCAGACAAATTACCTTCTTCCGACTTAATGTGATAAAACTACGCGTGCTTTCCGCGCTCCGCGCTCTAAGCCCGCTCCCGCCATTCGGAATCCCGCGCCGCTTCGCTGCGCTTCTTCCTCATGTCGGGACATTCGCAAAATAGCCGCACAAGTCTTCGTGCAAGCACGAGACTTGTGCGGCTGCTTTGCTCATTGTTTTATCACATCATCCCGGGTGCGCCTGCGGGCATGGGGGGCATGGGTTCTTTGATGTTGGCGACAGCTGCTTCGGTGGTGAGGAAGCTGGATGCTACGCTGGTTGCGTTCTGAAGTGCGCTTCTTGTGACCTTTGCGGGATCAAGGATGCCGCCGTCGATCATGTTGATGTACTCTTCTTTGTAAGCATCGAAGCCTACGCCGACTTCGGACTCTTTGACTTTGTTGACGATGACTGCGCCGTTGAGTCCGGCGTTCTCAGCGATCTGGTGAAGGGGAGCTTCGAGGGCCTTGAGGACGATCTGGGCACCGGTCTTCTCGTCGCCGTCGAGATCGGCAATGGCTGCCTCGACCTTCTTGGAAGCGTGGATGTATGCGCTGCCGCCGCCGAAGATGATGCCTTCCTCGACTGCTGCTCTGGTAGCATTGAGAGCATCTTCCATACGGAATTTTGCTTCCTTCATCTCTGTCTCGGTTGCTGCACCGACGCGGATGACTGCTACGCCGCCTGCAAGTTTGGCCAGGCGCTCCTGCAGTTTCTCTCTGTCGAAATCGGACTTGGTCTCTTCGATCTGTTTCTTGATCTGGGCAACGCGCTGTGCAAGTGCATCCTTGTCGCCGAGGCCGTCAACGATAACAGTCTGCTCTTTTGCGACCTTGACGCTCTTTGCGCGGCCGAGCTGCTGCAGGGTTGCGTCCTTGAGCTCAAGACCCAGGTCGGAGCTGATGACAGTGCCGCCGGTCAGGATCGCGATATCCTCGAGCATTGCTTTACGTCTGTCGCCATAGCCGGGAGCCTTGACAGCAACAACGTTGAAAGTGCCGCGGAGCTTGTTGACGATCAGGGTGGTCAGAGCCTCGCCCTCGACATCCTCAGCAACGATGAGGAGCTTGGCGCCCATCTTGACGATCTGCTCGAGAACAGGAAGGATATCCTGGATCGTGGAGATCTTCTTGTCTGTGATCAGGATGTAAGGATCTTCCAGATTTGCTTCCATCTTGTCCATATCTGTTGCCATGTAGGCACTGATATAGCCTCTGTCAAACTGCATGCCTTCTACCATGTCGAGCTCGGTCATCATGGTCTTGGACTCTTCGATGGTGATAACGCCATCCTTGGAGACCTTTTCCATAGCGTCTGCGATCATAGCACCTACATTCTCATCACCGGAAGAAACAGTAGCGACCTTCTCGATGTGGTTCTTGCCCTGAACGGGAGTGCTCATCGCCTGAATTGCCTCAACAGCGATATCGGTTGCCTTCTTCATACCCTTGCGCAGAACGATGGGGTTTGCGCCTGCTGCCAGGTTCTTCATGCCTTCGTTGATCATGGCCTGTGCCAGAACCGTTGCGGTTGTAGTGCCGTCACCTGCGACGTCATTGGTCTTGGTTGCGACTTCCTTGACCAGCTGTGCGCCCATGTTCTCGAATGCATCCTCGAGTTCGATTTCCTTGGCAATGGTCACACCATCATTGGTGATTGTGGGAGCGCCATAGGTCTTGTCCAGAACAACGTTTCTGCCCTTGGGGCCAAGTGTGATCTTAACTGTATCTGCGAGTTTGTTGACACCTTCTGCAAGCGCTACGCGAGCGTCTGTGCCGTGCTTGAGATCTTTTGCCATTGTATAATTCCTCCAGTTGAATGATTATTTCTATTTAAAAAGAATGCGTTTACTCCAGTTCCGCTTTACAACGCGAAAACGGTATGATCCGCAAAAGTTCGTATTATTCGATGATTGCAAGGATGTCGCCCTGCTTTACGATCACGTACTTCTCGTTATTTTCAAGCTTTACTTCTGTGCCGGTATATTTGGAATAAATGACCTTATCGCCAACCTTGACTTCCATCTTGACTTCCTTGCCGTCAACCATGCCGCCGGGGCCTACAGCGATAACTTCTGCCTGCTGGGGCTTCTCTTTTTCCTGGCCGGGAAGGACGATGCCGGACTTGGTTGTAGTCTCAGCTTCCAGCTGCTTTAATACGACTCTGTCTCCTAAAGGTACTAACTTCATAATAAAACCTCCATTTTTTTCAGGATCCCGGACAGCATGTCCAGTCAGGCTCCCAAGTATTATCTATTCGGTAGTTGTTAGCACTCGTTCTGTTTGAGTGCTAACTCTATCGTGTATAATAGTTTTCCGCCCCTTTGTTTGCAACCCTGTTTATCAACATTATTTCTTCAATTTACTCTATTTTTCTCCATATTTCTCTTCATTTCTCAATATTTCATACTTTCTCTAAGATTATGTAAAAGTCACTGCTGTTCACGCCCCACCGAAATAGTGATGCACAAAAGGCGCACTGTTTTCAGCAGGGTCTGAACTGTAACAATTGTAACGCTTTCACAGCTTCCTCACATTTCCCCGCTTGCATTCACGAATAAGTGGTGATATAGTTTATGTAGTTTTTAAAACTACATCATATGTTTTATTTATCTGCCAGCTCACTGCAGCAGACAGAAAAGAAAGGATTTATTCATCATGACGGTAAAAGAATTAAAGAAGTTTTTCAAAGATCATCTGGTTCCCTCCCGTCTTTATAATATGAAGGGCGGCAACCACAAGCACCGCATCTGTATTGCACAGGATAAGCGCAAAAAAGAGTGGGAAGTCTACTTCAGCGAAGGCAAGACCAAGATCGGCCTCATGAAATTCCCCTCGGAGAGTGAAGCCTGCCAGCGTATGAAAGAGGAAGTCTGCAAAGTAATGGAACAGATTTACGGCGTCAGCTGGAAGGGTCTTGCGTGATCCTCTCCTGCCATAAAATGATGTTGAGGTATACAATAGCTCTACGCCTTGTCTGCGGAGTTCTTTTTACCGGCTTTTGAACCCGGCATCATATCATGAATACATAACTTTACATCTGCTGTGTCGATTGCAGTATAAAAGCTCTCTTTCGGGCGGACATATCCAAATGTCTGCTGTCGAAAGAGAGCTTTTTATATTCATCATTTTGTTCATTTTCTTCTTCATCGCGGGATGGTACCCACGATGAAGAAGAAAATATTTTTTTATCAGTGTTTATCGGCAATCGCTGCCTGTGCTGCTGCCAGTCTTGCAATCGGTACGCGGAAAGGCGAGCAGGAGACATAGTCCAGACCTACCTTGTGGCAGAACTCGATGGAAGCGGGATCGCCGCCGTGCTCACCGCAGATACCAAGGTGGATGTCAGGGCGAACCTTGCGGCCCTTCTCTGCTGCCATAGCGATCAGCTGGCCGACACCGTTCTGGTCAAGGTGTGCGAAGGGATCGGACTCATAGATCTTGCTTGCATAGTAATCCTGCAGGAACTTGCCGGCATCGTCACGGGAGAAGCCGAAGGTCATCTGGGTCAGATCGTTGGTACCGAAGCTGAAGAACTCGGCTTCCTCTGCGATCTCATCTGCCATCAGTGCGGCACGAGGGATCTCGATCATGGTACCGACCTTGTACTGGATATCGGAATTCATCTCAGCCTTGACCTTCTCAGCGGTCTCGACAACAGTCTTCTTGACGAATGCAAGCTCTTTCTTGTCGCCTACCAGAGGGATCATGATCTCGGGAACAATGCTGTAGCCTTCTTCTTTGTTGACTTCGATTGCAGCTTCCATGACAGCTCTGGTCTGCATGCGTGCGATCTCAGGGAAGGTGACGGCCAGACGGCATCCGCGGTGACCCATCATAGGGTTGAACTCATGCAGAGCATCGCAGCGTGCCTTGACTTCTGCTGCGGACAGGCCCATATCCTTTGCGAGCTCTTCGATCTCGGCGTCCTCGGTGGGAACGAACTCGTGGAGGGGCGGATCCAGGAAACGGATGGTGACCGGACGGCCTTCCATTGCCTTGTAGATACCCTTGAAGTCGCCCTTCTGGAAGGGAATCAGCTCGTTGAGAGCCGCCTCGCGCTCTTCTGTGGTATCGGAGAGGATCATCTTGCGGATCTTGGGAATTCTCTCGGGATTGAAGAACATGTGCTCTGTTCTGGTCAGGCCGATGCCTTCTGCGCCCATGCGGACTGCGTTGGCAGCATCCTCGGGAGTGTCGGCGTTGGTGCGGACTTTCAGCTTACGAGCAGCGTCTGCCCACGCCATGATGCGCTGGAAGTTTCCACTGATGGAAGCTTCAACAGTCTTGATATCGCCAAGGTAGATCTTGCCGGTGGAGCCGTCGAGGGAGATGTAGTCACCCTCATTGATCTTGTGGCCGCCGAGCTCGATGTACTTCTCATCCTCAAAGACCTTGAGGTCGCCGCAGCCGGAGACACAGCAGGTGCCCATGCCGCGGGCAACGACTGCAGCGTGGCTGGTCATGCCGCCGCGCATGGTCAGAACGCCTTCTGCTGCGTGCATACCCTCGATATCCTCGGGGGAAGTCTCCTGACGGACCAGGATGACACGGCTGCCTGCAGTATGTGCTGCGACAGCATCGTCAGCGTTGAAATAGACACGGCCTGCAGCTGCGCCGGGGGATGCCGGAAGAGCTTCGCCGATCTGCTGTCCGTTCTTGAGAGCGTCAGCATCAAATACGGGGTGCAGGAGCTGATCGAGAGACTTGGCTTCGATTCTGCAGACTGCTTCCTCGGGAGTGATCATGCCTTCATCTACGAGATCGCAGGCGATCTGGATCGCAGCGTGCGCAGTGCGCTTGCCGTTTCTGGTCTGCAGGAAGAAGAGCTTGCCTTCCTCGATGGTGAACTCCATGTCCTGCATATCGCGATAGTGCTTCTCCAGAGTGTCGGCGATACTGACGAACTGCTTGTAGCATTCGGGAAGATCCTTCTCGAGCTGTGTGATCTTGGAAGGTGTACGGATACCTGCGACGACGTCCTCACCCTGTGCATTGATCAGGTACTCGCCGAAGATGCCCTTTGCGCCTGTAGCGGGGTCACGTGTGAAGGCAACACCGGTACCGGATGTGTTGCCCATGTTGCCGAAGACCATGGACTGAACGTTGACAGCGGTACCCCAGGAATAAGGGATATCGTTCATCATACGATAGTAGTTGGCGCGGGGGTTGTCCCAGGAACGGAAGACAGCCTTGATGGCTTCCATCAGCTGTACCTTGGGATCCTGCGGGAATTCCTCACCCATTTTTTCTTTATAGATGGCCTTGTACTGTGCGATGACATCCTGCAGATCCTCTGCGGTCAGCTCAGTATCAAAGGTATAGCCATGCTCTTTTTTCACGCCCTCGAGAATGCTGTCAAAGAAAGTCTTGCTCATTTCCATAACAACATCAGAGAACATCTGAATGAAACGGCGATAAGAATCATAGGCAAAACGGGGATTGCCGGTCTTCTGAGCGAAACCCTTGACAGAAACATCGTTCAGGCCCAGGTTCAGGATCGTATCCATCATACCGGGCATGGATGCACGCGCGCCGGAACGGACAGAAACCAGAAGGGGATTCTCGGTGTCGCCGAACTTCTTACCCTGGACGCCTTCCAGCCATGCCAGTGCTTCAAAGATCTGCTTCTGCGTATCTTCATTGATGGTCCTGCCATCATTGTAATAATCCGTGCAGGCTTCGGTGGAAATTGTGAAGCCGTTCGGGATCGGGAGACCGATATTGGTCATCTCGGCAAGGTTTGCGCCCTTACCGCCCAGAAGATTGCGCATATCCGCATTTCCCTCACTGAATTTGTAAACTCTTTTGCTCATTCACTACCTCCTTGTATATATGTTCCGCAGTCTCTATTTGACTGCAGTAACTAACTGGGCTTGTTGTTATCTGTTCACTCCCTGTCGAGGGCTTGAGCAGTAACGGCTTGTTCCCTTCCTATCCATGCCGCGCGGGGTCCCTGTCCTTTCTCCGCGATTTTTCCCGAATCGTCGGACCGGTGTAAAAAAGCACTTCCGGCAGGAGAACCCCTGATCGATCCGGTAAATTATGAAAAAACCACGGTCTCTCCCCCCGCGGCCTGCGGATCAGTTTATACGGCTGTGCGCCGGATGAGGGATGAAACTGTCAAAAATAAAGACATCAAAGTGCTTCTTTGCCCGATCGTATTCATCCTCGCTGCGCACTGTCCAGGCGGCCGTTTTCCCTTTGAAGAGGCGGCGGCACAATGCCCTGGAAGGGTTGCCCTGATATTTGAAATTATAAGCGATAAAGTCAGGTCTTGTCACGCAGTTCGTTATTAAAAACTGTATTAAAAAGCCCGGCGCGATCTTGACAGGTGTACGGAACTCTTTCTGAAAGACAAAGCCGTCCGAAAGCTGTCCGCGCATGACATCCGGCCTGTTCTTCCTGTACCACAAGAGGACAAGCGGATTGAATGACTCGATGCAGTAAACGCCCTTGTATTCACGCAGCAGCTGATCGGCCGCCCTGCAGACACGCAGGTCAAAATATTCCATCTTCATCTCGATGATGAGAGGCACCCTGCCGTCTACCGCCTTGAGGGCTTCCTTGAATGTGGGGATCCTTTCTCCGCAGTCGAGAAGCCGGAACTGACTTAGCTCCTGGAGCGTATAATCACAGACTCTGCCCTTCTGTCCGCACATCCGGCGCAGGGTAAAATCATGAAAGACCACCGGTACACCGTCTTTTGTCACCTGGATATCAAACTCGATCCCGTAACCTTTCTCCACCGCCCTGCGGATCGCAGGCAGGGAATTTTCAGGATGTGCGGTTCCGTTCTCATGCAGTCCCCGATGCGCAAAAAAGCGTGTTTGAAAAGCGGATTTATCGGGTTTGCGGATCACCCGGGGCATAATCGTATAAATATAAGCACCGGAAAACGCGGCAGTGCATAACGCCAGCTTTCCGGCCAGATTTTTCTTCTTCTCCATAATTGTTTGTCTTTGGCAGAATATGTATCAAGGGTCTGCAAAGCGGTCACTTTAAGCCATGCCTTTTTCAGACTCTCCAGACTATATAATACAAACTCATCGGATTATTATAACACTTAACCCCAACGCCTGCCACTATTATATCGTATTTTATAAAATGCTTATTTTTTGATTGTTCAGACTTTCCTGACCGACTTTCCTGACCGACTTTCCTGACCGAGACTTTCCAGATTTTGAGGACGCCTTTTGTGCATTACTATTTTCAGCAGGTTATGTACTGTAACAAATAAGGGTGCGTGAAAGCAAGTATCACCAGTAATATCTTGCATTTTCCTTATTTATAATGTATTCTTTGTAAGTTAACATCATAATCACAGTCAGCAGCTGTCTCTATCGGCAGTATCAACGCCGTCTCAGAAAAAGAAAGGCTTATAAATATGATTCAAGCAAACGGAGTCACACTCCGCCTGGGAAAAAAAGCCCTGTTTGAAGATGTCTCCATCAAATTTACAGAAGGAAACTGCTACGGCATTATCGGCGCTAACGGTGCCGGCAAATCCACCTTCCTCCGCATCCTGTCCGGTCAGCTGGATACCACCAGCGGCAATGTCTCCATGTCCGAGGGACAGCGCCTCTCCTTCCTGGAACAGGATCACAACAAATATGATAATCAGATCGTTCTGGATACAGTCATCCAGGGCAATCCCCGCCTGTTCGAGATCCGCGCCGAGAAAGACGCTCTCTATGCCAAAGAGGATTTCTCGGATGAAGACGGAATCCGCGCCAGCGAACTCGAGACCGAGTTCGCCGAGATGGACGGCTGGGAGGCCGAGTCCAATGCGGAGGCCCTGCTCAACGGCCTGGGAATCGAGACCGAACTGCACGGATATCTGATGCGGGAGCTCACAGGCGCGCAGAAGGTCAAGGTCCTGCTTGCCCGCGCCCTGTTCGGCAATCCCGATGTCCTGCTCCTCGAC
>ONXK01000033.1 GCA_900321785.1 uncultured Lachnospiraceae bacterium
GGTCTCAAATCCCTCTGCCCGCTTAGACCAGTAGCGGGCGATCCGCCCCTTGATCATATCTTTGCAGTTGTCTCTTTTCGTATCTGATTTTTCCATAAACAAAAAATAATATCAAAGAATGCTGTCGATCAGGCGTCTGGTATAGGGGTGCGAGGGGCTGCAGATGACAGTATCCGGAATCCCCTCCTCGACGATCTTTCCCTGATACATGACCAGCACCCGGTCACAGAACTGCTGGACCAGAGCGATATCATGACAGATGAACAAGATCGAGAATTCCTCTCCCATCTGCCTGCGCAGTGTTCCCAGCAGATCCAGTATTTCCTGCTGGATCGTGACATCCAAAGCGGAAGTTGCCTCGTCGCACAAAAGAATGGACGGCCGGATCGCCAGTGCCCTGGCAATTGCTGCGCGCTGACATTGTCCACCGCTGACCTCATGAGGATAGCGCCCTGCAAAGTCAGCGGGAAGTCCGCACTGCACCAGCAGCTTTCCGCTTTCCTCCCGGGCAGCCGCGGCAGACCACCCGCTGTTACGCAGGCTCTCCCCAATCCCGTCCCCCAGGGTGCGGCGGGGATCAAAGGAATCCGCCGGCTGCTGAAAGACCATCTGCATCTCCGCATATACACTGCGGAGACCTCGCCCACGCAAACGTGTGATCTCCCTTCCTTTCAGGATGATCTGCCCGCTGTCAGCATCGGTCAGACGCGTGATCATATTGACAAGCGTACTCTTGCCGCTCCCGCTCTCCCCGATGATTCCCAGACATTCACCCGGCTGCAGTGAAAAAGAAACCCCGTCTACGGCAGTGACAGTACTCTGTCCCCTGCGTCTGTATATTTTTGTCAGATCACGGACCTCCAGCACCGGCCCCATGTTTTCATCCTGCACTTTAACCCCCTGTATCGCTTCGCTTTCTCCCGTCAGCCCGTCATTCTCTTCAGGCGCGGAACCGCGGACATCAGTTTCTTTGTATAGGCATTTTCCGGTGCCTGCAGGACCTGCTGCGTCCCGCCGTATTCCACCGCCCGGCCGTCCTTGAGGACAAGTACATGATCTGCCATGGCTCCCACAAGGCCGATGTTGTGGGTCACCAGGACAATCGAAGTCCCGAATGTCTTCCGCAGCATGAGCATCTCCTCGACGACCTGTTTCTGGACAAAAACATCCAGCGCTGAAGTCGGCTCATCCGCCAGCAGAACAGAAGGCTTAAGCAGCATGGCTGCCGCGATCCCAACCCTCTGCTGCATCCCTCCGGACAGTTCAAAGGGATAACTGTCCAGTATGCGCTTTCCATCTGCAAAACCGATCTTCTGCAGAAGGTCGACAGCATGTTCCGTAAAGTCGTGACCGGAGACTTTTCCGTGTGCGGCAGCACTCTCATAGAGCTGGGCACCAACCTTGCGGATGGGACAGAATGATGCGCCCGCGTTCTGAAAGATCATGCCAAGTTCCGGACCGTTGATCCTGCGCAGCTCCTCAGGTGAAAGTGCAGGCAGGCTCCTTCCCCGATAGAGAATATCGCCGCCGGTGACGGCACCGGATGGTCCCAGCAGTCCCATTGCCGCGCGGATGAGTGTGGATTTGCCGGATCCGCTTTCCCCTACGATCCCCAGGATCTCTCCTTCACGGAGGGTAAAACTGATATCAGTGACAGCCGGCCGGCCCCGGTAGCTGATCTCCGTCTGTTCATATTTGAGAAGTTCCGCCATTGATCAATTTCCTCCGCCTGTCATCCTGCCGGTACATCCTTGATCGATCTTTTTATATCCATCGTATGTCTTTTATATGCCTTTCATCTGCTCTTTGTCTTCTTCCAAAAGTCTTCCAAAAAACTAAATTTTGAAATCAGGTACGATCGTGCCCTTTTTAAGACGCGTATATTTCAGGATTTAAAAATCTCTGCTCCTGGGATCTGCGTAATCGCGGATGGTATCTCCCAAGAGGTTGAATACCATGACAGACAGAAAGATTGCCGCGCCCGGTGAAAAAGCGACCCAGGGAGCAGTGGTCATAAGGCTCCTTGCATCACTCATCATGCTGCCCCACTCCGCTGTAGGAGGCTTAGCGCCAAGTCCCAGGAAGCTCAGCCCTGCAAGTTCCATCATCATAGTGCCGATATCCAGCATGGATGTGACCAGGATCGGCCCGATGATATTGGGCAGCAGATGTTTGAAGATGATCTTTGCCGTACCGCTTCCTGCCAGCTTTGCCGCCTTCAGATAGGCAGTCTCCCTCTGGGCAAGCGTCTGGCTTCTGGCAATGCGGGCGTATTTAGGCCAGGAAATGGCCGCCAGTGCAACGATGGCATTGTGAAGACCTCCTCCCAGCACTCCGGCGACAGCCATGGCAAATACCAGGCCCGGAAAGGCAAGGAAGATGTCCGAAATGCGCATGAGGACTGCGTCGGCACGCTTCCCGTTCCAGCCGCAGAACACCCCGATCAGCGTTCCGATTGCCGTAATAACTGCCACGAGAAGCAGGGTCGAAAAAATACTGGCCCGGCTTCCGGCGATCACACGCGAGAGCATGTCCCGCCCGTAGCGGTCTGTCCCTAAAAGATGTGCTGCCGACGGCGCCGCCTTGGCATTGGCAAGGTCCTGCAGATCAGGATCATACGGCACAAGATGAGCGCTGAAGACGGATCCCAGCAGCAGAAATGCTGCCAGGAGACCGAAAATAATCAGCCTGGTTTTGACAGAACCTCCCCTGTCTCCCTTTCGGCCGCCGTGCATCCGGCAGACATGCATTTGGTCGATTGTATACCTCTTCTTTTGAGCGGATCCTTTTTCAGGATTTCTGGAAAAAAGCTGATTCATTCCCGGATCACCCCCAGTCGGATGCGCGGATCGAGCAGGTGATATAGAAGATCCGTCACGAGATTGACCATCACATAGATGATCGCCATCCAGACAACATAAGCCTGGATCAGAGGATAGTCCCGCATAGTGATCGCGTCGACTGCCATCTTGCCTACGCCGTCCCACATGAAGATGCTCTCAATAATGGCGGTGCCCCCCAGAAGATTTCCGATTGAGAGTGCAAGCAGGGTAATGATGGTGAGCATAGAAGACCGGATCACGCTGTTCCAAAGCGTCACTCTTCCGCGGACGCCGCGTGCCTTTGCCCCAGTCACATAGTCTTTCTGCAGTTCCTCCAGAACTGCCGCCCTGACCTGGCGCATATATTTGGAGGACATGGCAATGGCCAGTGTCATGGTCGGCATCAGCGCGCTGCGCAGAGAAATGCCGTCCGAAAGGACCGGAAGAAGCTTAAGCCTGATCGACAAAAGGTGCATCAGAAGAAGTGCAACAAAAAAGTTGGGAAGAGAATTTCCGATAAAGCTGATAAATCGCAATATGTAGTCGACAACCCCGCCGCGGCACACCGCTGCCAGGATCCCCAGGGGGATCGAGATCAGGACCGTCGCAAGAATCGACAGTGCCGTCAGCAGAAGCGTTGCCGGCAGTTTGGAGGCAAAGGTATCCGCGACATCCAGGCCGGACACATAGCTCGTCCCCATATCTCCTCTGATCATGCCTCCCAGCCAGGTGGCATACTGAATCAGAAAAGGACGGTCCAGTCCCAGCTCTGCCCGCCTGGCATCTATGATCTCCTGCGACACTGCCCCCTTATCTCCGTATAGTTCTGTGACTGCGTCACTTCCAGCCACGCGCATCATGGCAAAGGATAAAAATGTGATGCCGATCAGGACGGGGATCAGCTGTAAAAGCCGCTGCATGATATATTTTCGCAAAGTATTCTCCAACATCAAAAAAGCCCCGGTAATCATGAACAGTATCATCCAGAATCACCCGGCTTGAGATAACGTGAAGTGACAGGGTCACTTCAAGGTGCTTTTTATAAGTATATTTTAAATGCCCGTTTTCCATGTCGGAAGCCCCATAGGGGGATAGCGGTTTCTGTCGTTACTCCTGTCCACGCCCTGTCGAGGGCGCGGACAGTAACTTTCTGTCTGCAATCCCGGATTTGTATCCCCCCACTCGGGTTGTGGAGGATGGGTCCGGATGGTACTGTATTTTCAGAGACAAAACCGTTTCGCACTCCGACAGCCGCCGTATTAACAAGCGTCACAGCTGCCGCGTCACCGGACCCGACAGCCGCCTCATTAACAGGCGTCACAGCTGCCACATTACCATTCCTCACGGCCGCCGTTTTTTGCAATATAACACCCGACATCCCAGGAAGGAAAAGGTGATCCTATGCCCCTTTCAACAATCCTCTCGGAAAACAGACAATACTGGACCGGCAGGTCTGCCGGCTATTCGAAAGTCAACCGGACAGAGCTTTCCACAGACCAGCGAAAAAAATGGAAATCCTGCCTGAAAAAGGAAATCACGAATCATTTTCCCGCTACTCCATTCGAAGAACTTCGTGTGCTGGATGTCGGGACCGGTCCCGGTTTCTTCGCGATCCTGCTCTGTGAAATGGGATTATCTGTCACGGCAGTCGATCTGACACCTGCCATGCTGGAAGAAGCCCGGAGAAATGCCGGAAGCCTTGCGGGGCAGATCCGTTTTCTGGAAATGAACGCGGAGGAACTGGATTTTAGCGATGATTCCTTCGATGTGATCGTCAGCAGGAACCTGACCTGGAACCTGCCCCATCCCGAAAAGGCCTACGCGGAATGGTCCCGTGTCCTGCGGCCCGGCGGACTCCTGCTCAATTTCGATGCAAACTGGTATTCCTATCTGTTCGACGGCGAGGCACTTTCCGCATATGAAACGGACAGAATCAATTCTGCGGCGGAAGGCATTCATGACGCCAACATAGGGGAGAACTTTGATATCATGGAGGGCATCGCGCGCCGCATCCCCCTCTCCCGTATCAGCAGACCGGGATGGGATATAGACCTTCTGGGGCGGCTCGGAATGCGCGCCGAGGCGGATGAGTCCTTCTGGGAAAAGGTCTGGTCCCGGGAGGAAAAGATCAACTTTTCTTCTACACCTATGTTTATCATCCGGGCGGGAATATAACGATTCTCCGGTTTTTGGTTTTTCCTCAAAAAACACATGCAGGGTTTCTGATTTTTCCCCAAAAGCGACCATGCCGGGTTTTTAAAATCTCGGATATAACGCGAAAGAAACTGCAGGGGCTCAAGCCCACTGCAGTTTCTTTTTCAAAAATGCAACATTCCTTATACATTCCTTGTCCACACAGAAGCCATGGCCGGTCCGCTTCCCACGCAGAGAGAAGCGCAGCCGATCTTTTCGCCTGTCCGCTGCATCTCATAGAGCATGCTGACGATAATGCGCAGGCCCGTGCAGCCGATGGGATGCCCGAGTGAGATCCCGGATCCGTTGCGGTTTACATTGGCAGGATCCAGCTTCCATCCGTATTCCTCCGCAAGACGTTTTTCAACGCCCAGAAACTGTGCCGCAAAGGCCTCGTTGATCTCCCAGTAGTCCACGTCCTCAAAGCTGATTCCGGCTCCAGCAAGGCACTTGGGAATCGCTTTAGAAGGTCCAAGTCCCATATATTTGGGTTCCACGCCGGCCCCGCAGCTGTAGAGAAGCTTTGCCATGGGCTTCAGTCCGAGTTCTTTCGCCTTGTCTTCCGACATGACGACCACAGCTGCCGCGGCGTCATTTACTCCGGATGCGTTTGCGGCGGTTGTGACACCCTCCGGTGAAAAGACCGTCCTCATTGTTGACAGCTTTTCATAATTACAGCCACGGAGGGGGTGCTCGTCCGTATCGATCACAATCTCCCCCTTCCTGCGATCCTTAACGATGACCGGGACGATCTCGTCCCTGAATTTTCCGGCGTCAATAGCGGCGCAGGCGCGCTGGTGGCTGCGGACAGCAAGCTGATCGCATTCCTCGCGGGTGATGCCGCAGAGTTTTGCCACATTGTCCGCGGTGACGCCCATATGTCCGGGAACCAGTTCATCATAAAGTGCGTCATGGATGAGACTGTCGATCAGCTCGGCAGTCCCGCCGGTCGGAATGCTGCCCATGCGGTATCCCATCCTCGCCTTGGTCAGCATAAAAGGTGCTTGTGTCATATTTTCCGTTCCGATGACCAATCCGATTTCTGTCTTTCCGAGCTGAATGTTGCTGCAGGCAATTTCCAGGGCCCTCATGCCTGAAGCACAGTTCTGGTTGACTGTTACGGCATTGCTGCTCTCATCAAGCCCGATCCGCATGGAGACCTGCCTGGCGGGAAGAGAGCCCTGCATATGCGGATAGCACTCTCCCATGACGATTTCTTCAATCGTCTTTATATCTATCCCGGCCCGGCGGATCGCCTCCTTACCGGCTGTTACAGCAAGGTCCCTTGCAGAGACATCCCTGAACTGCCCCTGGAATTTACCGATCGCGGTACGACAGGCACTGACAATGACTGCATTTTTCATAAGCATTTACCCCTTTCATTTCATCCCTATCCCGTCATGTTCACACCACGGGAGCATGATTTTTGCATGCAGGCCCAACTGATGATGTCGATATTATCCGCTCCAGTGTAATCAAAGGATTATCCTGATATCGAGTGTATCCCCTATACGGGGATTCCACAGCGTTCGCCAAATGGGTAGTTTCTCTCCCCATTCCGGATGTGGTAAAATTCAAAGATAGGGGTATTACTCCATACAACAGGAAAGCTGTGAAGAAATGAGAAAATCATCTCTTCACAGCTTCTTTCTGTCTGTATGTATTTTCTTTCCAGGCACCTGCCTTCCGGGACTTCCTGTGCCTTTTTTATTAAAAAAGATTACAGCTCCTTACTTGATAAAGTAGTCGATCGCTTCATTCAGTGCATCCACCGGTTCCATATCATTTGCCTCAATAGCATCCACAATGCAGTGACTGATATGATTTTTCATGATGACTTTTCCGGTGTTGTTGATGGCATTGCGGACGGCAGCAAGCTGGATCAGCACGTCGCTGCAGTCTTCATCGCGCTCGATCATTCGCTTGACAGATTCAAGATGCCCGATAGCTCTGGCAAGACGGTTCATGACTGCTCTTTTTTCTTCCTGACTGTGCACATGATGATGCATCCCCTCGTGTTCATGGGTATGCGGATGGGGGTGGTCATGCGTATGAGCCGCAGCACTATTGTGGGAATGTGTGTGCGCATTCTCTGTATTCAGATCTCTGTTCTCAGGCATTTCCCTGTCCCCCTTTTCTTTTGCAGAAGTACTTATCCGTTACCGTAAACTTTATCCTGTCTCCTGTGTCTGTGCTTCCTCCGCGCGGATCATGATCGTATTACGGATCAAATCCACGTCCTGAATGACCCCACGCACAGAGGAAGTCTCCCCTATAATGTCATAGAGAACGATTTCGCCGTTTTCCATGCGGACATTGCAGACACTGTCCAGGAGCAGCTGCTCTTTTCCGTTTTTGATCAGAAATGCTTTCGAAAGACACATTTTTGTACTGATGACCTCCTGTTCGCAAACATCTGTGTGAAATAGTCTTATTTCCCTGTAAAGGCAGGCTTTCTCTTCTCCATAAAGGCCTTAACGCCCTCGGTAAAGTCCGCTGTCAGCGCGCACTCGTGCTGGGTCGGGCCTTCCACCTTATCAAGCCAGTCCCTGTAATCGGCAAAAGCCGCCTCATAGATCTGTTTTTTAATGTTTTTGTAAGAGACGAGCGGTCCTGCGGCCAGTTTTGCGGCAAGCTTCATGACTGCAGACTCCAGTTCCTCTTTCCCTACGACCTGATAGGCCAGGCCCAGTTCTTTGGCCTCAGCAGCGCCCATAGGGCGGCCGGTGGCAGACAGTTCCATGGCTCTTGCTGCCCCGATGCTCTTTGCAAGGAGGTAAGCTGCTCCCGTATCGGGAACCAGACCCAGGTTGACGAAAGCCAGGATGAACTTTGCGTTGTCTGCACAGATCAGGAAGTCACCGCCAAGAGCCAGGCTGACACCCGCGCCGGCTGCCGCGCCGCTGACTGCAGTAATGATCATCTTGCTCATCTTCTTCATGTAGTCCGCCAGTTTTCCGACTCTTGCGATTAGATCGTCCAGGCTGACATCGCCGCCCGCCTGTACCTGCTGATAGAAAAAGCCGATATCGCCGCCTGCAGAAAAGGCCTTGTCCGCACCCTTGAGGACAACGACTTTCACGGCTTCATCCGCTTCTGCCCTCGCAAAAAGCTCGAGCAGCTCATCTGCCATCTGCTCATCGATGGCGTTGAGGTTTTTCATATAGTTCATCGTGATCACGGCTATGCCGTCCTGTACGCTGTAAACCGTTTTTTTGAATTCCATATGCATCTCCTTTTATTCTTGCCAAGGGCTTGTACAAGTCCTTTTCCGAATCTCTTCAAAGCCTCTTAAGAGCACAGCAGTCCCGGGGATCACAATCCGCTGATTTCTTTTGAGAAATTCCCGGAAACGCCTTTCTATATGCAGGCATTTCCGGGAATATATATGCTTTACGGCTCCTTCAGTCGCGAATCCTCTGATTTGTTTTCAAAAAAGTATGGTGATGGCAAAGTGTCACAAATCAGAACGGCTTTCCCGCTGTGTCTGCCATAGGCAAATTCTCAGTCAATCCGCCGTCAGGTTCTCAGTCTGTTCACATTCAGACCCTGATCCGGTCGATCAGCCGATGGTCAGTCCCATCTTCTCCTCACGGAAGATTCTGGCATCCATTTCCTTGAGATCAGGGGAGATGATGGGTGTGAATTCCATCTGATCCAGGATATCCTTCTGCAGGTCTACGCCGGGGGCCTTTTCAATCAGCATCAGGCCGTCTTTTGTCAGCTCAAATACTGCTCTCTCTGTCACATAGAGAACCTTCTGACCGACGGAAGCGCCGTACTCGCCGCTGTAGGTGACCTGCTGGACTTCCTTGACGAACTTCTTGGCCTTGCCTTCCTGGACAATGTGAAGCTCGCCGTTTCCGATCTCATACTTGCTTCCGCCTGCGGTAAAGGCGCCGCAGAAGACCACCTTGGGAGTGGACTGGGAAATGTTGATGAAACCACCGCAGCCGGGAATCTTGGGGCCGAACTTGCCGACGTTATTGTCGCCCTTCTGGTTGACTTCCGCAAGGCCCAGAACAGCCAGATCCAGGTTTCCGCCATTATAGATATCGAAGATCTCCGGCATGGTAACGGTCGCGCTGGAGTTGAGGCCGGCGCCGAACAGATCTCCGGATCCGGGCATGCCGCCGACGATTCCGTCTTCGGAAGTCAGGGTCATCTCCTGCGCAAATCCTTCTTCACCGGCAACTGTGGCTACCAGCTCCGGAATGCCGATACCAAGATTGACCAGAGAAGCAGGTGTAAGCTCCATAGCGCATCTTCTGGCAATGACCTTGCGGACGTTCAGGGGCAGAGGCTTAAGGGCGTCTACAGGAGCATCGATCATACCGCAGTATTTCTTGTCGAAGAAGACGTTGGTTGTCATTCTGTGATACTTTTCAGGCTCTTTGCTCTCTACGACCGCATCTACAAAGTATCCGGGAACTTCCACGGAAGCTGCCGGAAGCTTGGTGTCGGAGATATATTTGACCTGGGCAATAACTTTTCCGCCTGCAGCGCGGACCGCCATGGCGACATTCTTGGGATCCAGACGTCCGGACTCATGCTCCAGCGACAGATTTCCGTCCTTATCCGCTGTGGTGGCACGGATGATAGCGATATCAAATTTGGGCGTGGGATAATACAGCCACTCTTCACCGTCAAATTCCACGACCTTTACAAGATCCTCTGTCGTGACGGCGTTCATCTTACCGCCTTCCAGACGGGGGTCTACGAAGGTGCGCAGACCGACTTTGGTCATCAGTCCCTTCCGGCCCTGGATGGAGCAGCGGAAAAGTTCGGCAATAACGCCCAGAGGGTAATTGTATGCCTGGCACTCATTGGCATTGATCAGAGCAGGAATATTGGGTGTGAGACCGATATGGCCGGCAATAACCTTGCCGATCAGTCCCTTGTGGCCCCAGCGGTCATAACCGGTGCCGTTCAGGCCGGCACTTCCCGTAAATACACACTCCAGATTCGCGGGATGTCCTGTCTCAAGGAAACGGTCCTCAACCGCCTTGAACACTTCATCCGGAAGAGCCCAGTGTACGAATCCTGTTGTCGCTACGACCGCCCCGTCCTGAATCAGGTCCAGCGCTTCGCTCATGGTCTTTACTTTGCTCATACTACCTCTCCTCTCCTTCTATTCTTGTTTTTCTACAGCTGTCTTCATCTATTCGGGAAGGGCCCGCCCGCGGGTCCTTCCCCGTAATGACTTTTCTACGTTTTTTCTTATCTTCTGTCAGGCATTGCCCAGGATCCCGTCCAGAATCTTCTGAACAGCCAGGACAGCCGGGCAGTCCCCGGGAAGTTCTCTTAAAGGCATTCCCTCCCGGTCGTACTTGTTGAGGACTGCATCCTCCGGAATCGTTCCCAGAACAGGTACGCCAACGCGGTCTACGAGGTCCTGCAGGGGTGCGTCATCGCGCACGCGGTTCAGGATCAATCCAGCCCTGCGGACGCTGATACCGTTTTCATTGGCCAGCGCGATCTCCACGATGCCGCGCGCAGTCTCCAGGCTCCTGGCGGACATATCGGAGACCACCAGCAGAGTATCCAGATCCTTGAGTACCCGCCGGTTGATCTGTTCGGGACCGGCCTCGCCGTCCACGACACTGATCCTGTAATCCTCCACCAGCATGCCCATGCCGTGGCGGAGCAGATCATTGACCGCACAGTAACAGCCCGGCTCCTCGGGACGTCCCATCAGCAGCAGATCATAGCCGTCACCCTTGTGGACGACGTCCCGGATGACCTCCCGCATGGGTTTGTTGTTCATTTTTTTCTTTACATCGTCCCTGCCTACGATTGATCTGCGCATGGCAGTGATCGTCTTTTCCGGCTCCGCTTTGATGCCAAGTGTATAGGGAAGGCTCATGGCGGAATCCGCGTCGATGGCAAGGATCTCTCCGGGGTATTTCTTGGCCAGCTGTGTGATCATTAAAGACGCAATGACGGATTTACCCGTGCCGCCTTTTCCGGTGACTGCGATCGTTCTGCCTTTCATTTTTTACCTCCCTGTCAAAGTGCTCTGTGCGGACTGTCTCACAAAGACTGTTCTTCCTTTCCGGTGAGCTGCCTTCCATGGAATGGAGTCCGGGGGCAGATCACAGATTTCCTTTTTTCTTATTCTCGATCAGGGTCTCCATGTACTCGGTAATGACTGCCTTGATCTGATCCGCGGTCTGGTAGCGGATGTCGATGCCGTCCTCATCGAAGGTGAGGGTCGGCAGACCGTATTTCTCGTAGATATAATCCTTGACCAGCTTGCTGGCTGCCCAGGTGTGCTTGCAGCCGACGTGGCCGGCGAACATGGAAACATTGACCTTGTATTCGCCGATCATACGGTCGACCATCCGGATCCAGGGCTCCGCAGGGCCGGCCGCGCCGTGCACCATGGGAGAGTTGAGGGTTCTCTGGCCCAGACCCAGGAAGATGCTGTCTTCGGAAGATGTGTCGATCACCTTGTAGCCCTCATAGCCGAAGCCGTCCATGACCAGGACTGCGTTGAAGGCCTTTTCCATCCAGCCGACGATACCGGCGTTGTTCCAAAGCATGTTCTGGACCCAGATGACACGGAATTCCTCAGGTCCGGGTGTAACACCCTTGCCGGCTGCCAGATTCTTCACGCCGTAATCATATTCGGCCTGAAGGAAGTCCACGGCGCCCTGGCTGCCCATCATGCCGCCGACCATCTCGTTGAGGACCAGAAGGCTGCCGGGAAGGGGACAGGGAGTGATCTGACGAAGTTTTGAGCAGGCAGTCAGAAGTCTTGCCGCCTTGTTGCCTCGCTCGACGATCTCTTTGAGCTTGTCCATATCCAGCTTGTTGCCGGTCACCTCTTCGAGGAACTTGCAGGCTTCCTTGAGCTGTTCTGCAAGATAGCCGTATCCGCGCTCATCCTGACGATAGGGAGTATCGAGGCAGAAGCTGGGGATATCCAGGATCTTAGCCGCTGCCGTATAAGCGACACGCGAGGAATCACAGGGTGTAACTGTCGCCAGGATCGCATCGGGTTTCATCCGGAGGTCGCCGGACAGATAGTAACCGATCTGGCCTCTGTTGATGGAGCAGAGCTGGTGGCTGACGTACTGATCCGCCAGATCCAGGTATTTAAAGGTCTTATCGGAGTTGGCATAGCGCATGATCAGGGTCTCCGGAACAAAGGGGACCGCGTCAAACGCATAGATCAGCTCCGCAGGCGTATTGGTACTGGTCAGGATCAGCTTTTTGCCCCGCTCATGCGCCGTGCAGATATCATCCCAATGGTCCATCTGGAGCTTTGCCATCCAGAGGCGTCCGGGGTGTTTTTCCTTCATATAGGAGTACATCTTGACAACTTCTTTATGTACGTCCGGAAGAAGATCGATCTCACGAATCTCAGTATTTTTCGCATCACTCATCAGTTCTTACCTCCTTCGATCATTTTCCTTTGATCAGTTTCCTTCGATCATTTCCACAAAGGCTTCCGCCCTGACACCAACCTGGCCGGCGTTGGTCGTGATCTCTTCCTTCTCCAGTGTCAGTACAGGAATACCTTCCTTCTCGAACTTGTCATAGAAGAAAACACTCTCGCCGCCCCACAGGCAGCAGTTTTTCAGACGAACATAGACAATTCCGTCTACATCGAACTCTCTCGCAAGGCCCAGCATATCCTCGTACATCTCATCGTGGAGGTCTGTCATTCTGGGGCAGGTGAGCTTTTCCAGATAAGAGCGGGCGATGGACTCGATCGCGCTCTCGCCCTCTTGGCGGGTCACATCCGACCACAGATAACGGGTTCCGTAGCAGTTGTAGTCTGTGACGATCAGGCCGCCGTGCTCCTCGAAAATACGCACATATTCGGGATCATCCACAGCAGATCCGATCATCATTAACCTTGCACCGTAATTGGTAATGGGCTCGCGCTGTTTTGCCTCGTCGATAAAGGCACGCAGTTCTTCGTTGTAGATTTCCTTTGGCATGGACATGGCCCGGATGGTCCACTGCAGGGTCTCGGTACCGGTGATTTTCGGCTCATTGCCCTTGGTGAGAGTGAACATCTCGCGGATCAGGGCGCGGGTCTGGTTGTAAAGATCGATAGATGCGTTGAGCTTCTCTTCGGTAATCTCATTGCCGGATAACTTCTCCATAGTTTCCTTCACGATCTGCAGCTCATCCTTGAAATAATTGACCGCAAGTTTGTCGTGGTTTCTGGGAATGTTGATATTGAGCTTGCACTCTGTGTTGCCGATCACGGCCCAGTTGTCATACAGACGCTGGATGAACATGCATCCGTCCGAGACAATGATGCCGTCCAGGAAGTTGTATTTGCCGTCGATCAGATTCTGAAGACATGCACGGCAGAATCCGCAGGTATAGCCGGTCATCCAGGTCTCGCCGTCCCGGTCATCTGTACATTCCGTACCGCGGATGCGAATGGGGAGCATTCCCGCTGCATGGATGAGTTCCTCGGGAATGTGGCAGCAGACTGTACCGACCACCTTTTTTCCTGCCTTCTTCCAACTCTCGATATACTCGTTGCCGATGGCTATAGTTGGTTTCATAGTCCTTTTGTCCCTCCTTTTCTGACTTCATCAGTTACAAACTGTTACTTATTCATTCACCAAATAATTACCAGGTATGTTTCAGCGCACCCTCCGGACAGGCCTTGAGACAGGGAAGAACATAATCCCCGCTTGCCATCCGGTCACGGCTCTTACAGGCTGCACATGTCTGACGCAGCCTGTTGCGCGCTTCTTCCCGGACAATGACCACTTCGTCGTCGTAGTCGTCCAGCTCTGTCTGAAAAATGCCTTCCGGACATGCCTGCAGGCAGGGCTTTTCCCCGCACTCGCTGCATTTGTCCGTGTCGATTGTGATATAGTAATTGCCGCTCCCGTCTTCATATCCGTAATTGGAAAGCATCTGACCGCCTCCTTTTTGCAATGTTGTCAGGATTTGCAGCCGCACCGGCATCCGCCGGAGGTATGATCATACCCCATCAGGGCACGGGACCGGGTCAGGAACGCTGTCCTCTCCTCTTTCTCTTTTCCAGAAGATCATAGGCCATGAGAGCGCCACCCAGCGCGCCGGCGATCTGGGAATCATAGCTTCCCTGCAGCGCAGTCACGCCCATAAGCTTCTCCACGCGCCGGACAACACCGATGTTTTTCGCGATTCCGCCGGTAATGGCAAAATCCAATTCCATCCCGTTGCGTTCCAGCAGGCGCGCGACGCGGTCCGCCATAGCCTGACAGTAGGCTGCCAGTACCTGCTCTTTGGTCCAGCCCTCGCGCATAAGATGCCCCACCTCAGTCTTTGCAAAGACGACACACTGGCTTGTGATGGGCTTGGGGATCTGATCCGCCTCAAAGGAACGTGCGCCGATCTCCTCGATCGGAACACCCAGCAGATCCGCGATGACTTCCATACCTCTTCCTGTGCCCGCTGCGCATTTATCGTTCATCATGAAGGAACGTACCCTGCCGTTTTCATCACAGTGGATTGCCTTGCAGTCCTGGCCACCCATATCCAGAATGGTGCGGACCGAAGGGCCATAGATAAAGTTCGCGCCGCGTGCGTGGCAGGTGATTTCCGTCACCGTCTTGTCCGCGAAGGGGACATTGACACGTCCGTATCCGGTTCCGACTGTAAATGCGATCTCCTCCCTCTGCAGCCCTGTCAGTTCCAGCACTCTGTTCATTGCATTTACCGCGGAATCCTTGCTGTTGGAGCCTGTCCGGATGCTCGCATAGGACAGGGGCTTTTTGTCCGCCATGACAACTGCCTGTGTGCTCGTCGATCCAATATCCACGCCGGCAGTCAGACATGCTCCTTTCCAGTCATTCAGGTCGGGGTTGATCCAGCTCTCTTCCGACCATCTCCAGTATTCCTGTGCCATATACCTATCTCCTCTCCAGGCAAAACAGTGTTTCACTCTTTTCAAACATGCCGAAATGAAGAATGTTGCATCGGCAGTTTTTTACTCTGCCGCCAGCAGCGCTGCGCCGTAGGCGCTGGCGTATTCTGCCTGCGGAGCCACTGTGATCTTCTGTCCTATCTCTTTTTCCAGCGCCGCCATAAGACCGCTGTTGCGGGTCGGCCCGCCGATCACGCAGATGTCTCTGACTTTCCCGAACCGGTTGGCAAGTCCCACGATATGGGAGGCAACACCCTCTAATACGCCCCAGGCTATATCGGAGGCCGCTTCATTCTGATGGATCAGCGAGATCACTTCCGACTCCACGAACACAACACACTGGGCGGAAAGAATGATGTCCTTCTGATGCTGCAGGGCAAGATCTCCGAAATCATCGATCGTGGTGTCCAGCACTCTGGCCATTGCCTCGATGAAAGTACCGCTGCCTGAGGCACATTTGTCATTTACCTCATAGCCCTGTACACGCTTTCCTTCATCCAGCCGGATCGCGCGGTTTCGCTCCGCTCCCAGATCCAGCACACATCTGCATCCCGGCACCAGCCTTGCGGCGCCCGCCGCCGCGGACATGATCTCATTGACCTTTCCGTCCCCGATCCGGATCGTCTGGGCACCCACCCCGGTAATATAGATTTTTTCCACATCCTCTGCGGAAAGTCCGCTTTCCTGCAGAAGCATGGCAAATGCATCTTCTGCCGCCTTATTTGTATCAAAATCCGTGCGTGTCACTGCTGCGGCGAGAATTTCTCCGTCCCGCACAAGAACGGCTTTTGTACGCTGCGTTCCGCAGTCAATCCCAACTGTTGTCATCGCAATCCTCCATATAATCCCTGCCGCATGCCTGACCTGTCACAAGATGAGGCTGCACTTTTTTTACCGCCCGGTTTCAGGATGTCTCAGGAAAGAAGATCTGTCGCCTTTTCCAGTTCTGCATTGGCTGTCTCAAAACCCGATACGGCTTTTTCGATCAGGTCCGCCGCCTCTGTCTTCCCTGAATCCCGCAGGCGCCCGGCCAGTTCGCGCATTTCCTGCGCATGTTCGGCGTTGTGTCCGATCATATACTGGAGGATCTTCAGGTCTCTGTTTTTTCCGCTTCCCGCCTGTTCATCGCCGTTATGTTCATGTGAATGGTGGTGATGATGTCCTTGCTCGTGATCATGATCGTGATGATGGTGGTGTTCATGTTCTCCGCTGTGGGAATGGTCTGCACACATAGTTTTTTACCTTTTCCTTTCCCCGGGAGGGGGATATCATCCGCTCCGGTTGTAATTGACGGGTTTCATACAACAAATATATCCCCCCATAGAGGATTCCACAGCGTCCGCCGGAATGAATTCTTTTAGAGGAATCTACTGCTTTTTTCCTAGTGAGAGTTCAAAAAAACCATCCAAAAGTATGATGCCCCCAAGTTTGGAATATGGTAAAATTTGTCAGATATAGCTAAACAGGAAGATGCTTTACCGGCAATATGTCCAAAAAATCTTCCCGGAAGGGCTTCATGCAGCACAGTTTTGGGGCTGCTCATTTTTGACATTTTTAATACGGAGGGCAGATGCCGGAGGGTATTCCGATAATATGTAAAAAGATATGTTATTAATCAGACAGGTTCATGCGTTTCAGAGAAACTGTACAAAGTGTACCGTTTAACATTCCGAGGGGTGAGAATTCGATGATTGACCATACTTCAGCTTTTACATCTTTTGTGCTGGATCTACATAAAAGGAGCACCAACTTCAGCCGCACAGTACTGAAACTTGTCGATAAGCATCTGGAAGAAGGAAAGGCTGCAATCTCCATGTATCCCTCCGTAGTCCTTTCATCACCTGCAGCGAATATGCCTTCGTGGAAAACCACGGAGCGCGGGGTTTCGGGCGCCCTGCTGTTTGACAGCCTGATGGAAGACGGTCCCACGCGGCGGCTGATTATGGACTGTCGGCAGAGATGCAGTGAGAGAAAGACATTTCTTCTTCTGTCCGTCACATCGGATGACTGTCCTGCGTCTCACCGCGATCTGCTCCGGCAGCATGATCTGCGCGACCATCTTGTCCTCCCCCTCTGTTATGAAAAGAATCCCCTGGGCATTCTGAGTGTTTTCCGGGGAAAAGAGGATCCCTATTTTTCCCAAGAAGACCTGAGCATGCTGCAGGACGCGGCAAAATGCATCTCATCCGTCTATTACCTGGATAACCGGAACAACCGGAAGGTACTCTATTACTTCCATCGTTTTCTGGATGACATGGACATCGGAGCTGCCTTGATTGACCGCCAGCTCAGAATCATTGATTCCAACAAATCCTTCCGGGATTATTTCGAATATGTCTGGAAGGAAGGCATTCTGACCGGTAAAATCCCGGAATACACAGGTGACGAAGGATCATCCATCTCCGATTCCCAGAAACTGATCTATCACTTCGGCCCCAGGATCATTGTCCGTCCCGAGAAGCTTCGCTGCGACTGCATGCTGTACAACTACCGCCTGTACACAAAGCCTCTCGCCTACGCGAATGCCTTCGGTGAAATCGAGACGATCTATCTGATTTACGTCTCCCAGTACAAAAAAATCAGCACGGATGAGACGATGGATCTGCTCGCAGAACTGACTCCCCGGGAGACAGAGCTGCTCATGCTCCTGACAGAGGGCAACGACAATACACAGATTTCCGAAAAGCTTCATATCACCACCCATACAGTCAAATCCCATTTGCAGAACATCTATCGCAAACTGGATGTCACCAACAAAACCGAACTGATCACAAAGCTCTACGGTAAATAATAAGGAATAAAGAAAAGCCGCCATTTCCGATCCT
>ONXK01000012.1 GCA_900321785.1 uncultured Lachnospiraceae bacterium
TACATCCTGGCGAAAGAGCGGGTGTCGTTGATCTCAAACTGTTCATCACCGACATCTTCAGAGGCAGGATCGGCAGCAAGACCGTGAGCAGAGCTATCTGCTTTCCCGGCGCTGTGGTCTGTGGCCGCTGATCTGGCATCAAAGGTCCCTTCTTCCTTCTGGTGATCATATTTTTCCTCATGGTCGCCGATACCGGTGGATACACCTGCAGAGACTTTGGTCGCGCAGATTTTGGCAATGCCGTTGCGGAAGGCGGCACTTTCCCGGCTGGAGACGGTGATACCGGCAAAAGGAAGGAACAGCCGGTAGGCGCACAGCACCTGGCAGAGCTGGCGCTCGCCGACGTCGCGGGGATTGATCTTCTCATTGTTGACAATGGGACGAAGGCGGGGGCAGCTGAGCGAAATCTCCGCATGGGGATATTTCCGGTTCATGTAGTAGGCATGAAGGCCTGTTGCCAGGGCATCTTTGCGGTAATCGGCAAGGCCCAGCAGGGCAGAAAACGCCACACCGCGCATGCCGCCCATAAGGGCGCGCTCCTGTGCGTCGAAACGGTAGGGCCAGACACGCTTGTGGCCAAGCAGGTGGAGGGTCTCGTACTTGTCGGTGTCGTAGGTCTCCTGGAAGACCGTGACATAGTCGACGCCGCACTCATGCAGATATCTGTACTCGTCAACATTGACAGGATAGATCTCGATACCGATATTGCGAAAATATTTGCGCGCGATTTTGACGGATTCTCCGATGTACTCTATGTCGGAATACTTGCGGCTCTCGCCGGTGAGGATGAGGATCTCCTCCATGCCGGTCTCCGCGATCACCTGCATTTCGTGCTCGATCTCTTCAAAGGTGAGCTTTTTGCGGCGGATCTTGTTGTAGCAGTTGAATCCGCAGTAGATGCAGTAGTTCTGACAGTAGTTTGCAATATAAATGGGTGTAAAAATATACACCGTATTGCCGAAGTGGTTCCTGGTCTCGATCTCTGCCTTGCGTGCCATCTGCTCCAGATAAGGAGCGGCAGCGGGAGAGAGCAGGGCCTTGAAATCCTCTATGGAACAGTTGTCTTTGCTCAGGGCCCTCAGAACATCCTTTGACGTATAAGCGGAGGGATCATATTCCTGCATCTGTGCGAGGACTTTGTCCTTGATATCGGATTCAATGATTTCCATTCCGGGCATATAGGCCATATGGTCCGTGCGGAAAGAAGGGTCCTGTTCGAGACGGTGCTTTCTCTCGAGCGCGGCAGGGGGCAGGGTATCACTGTCTATAAAATAGACCTGGTTTTCTTCATTCATTTTAAGCCTCATTCCGGAGCGCTATGCGCGACGGGGCGAAGAGAAGTCCGCGAATGCGGTTTTTCTTCTGCCATCACAGCTATTTGTGGCGCTCCGGCACAAACAGCCGTGTAAAAAATCAGCACATAAGTGTGATTTTCCACACATATCTCCCTTTGTTATCTTCCTGAAAGAATATATTGATGAACAATAGTTGTCGGTATAATTGTCAGCGAAGGAATCCGGTGAGGGGGTCGGAGGCGCTGCCGCCTCTTGCAAGAACACGTCCCATTCCAGTGAGATAGGCTTTACGGCCGGCTTCAATGGCCAGACGGAAGGCCTCGGCCATAGCGGGAACATCACCTGCTGTCGCGATAGCGGTGTTTGCCATGATCGCTGCGGCACCCATTTCCATTGCTTCGCATGCCTGGGAGGGCTTGCCGATGCCCGCGTCTACGATGACAGGAAGATCGATCTCGTCGATCAGGATCTGGATCATTTCTCTGGTCGCGAGGCCCTTGTTGCTGCCGATCGGAGCGGCGAGAGGCATGACAGCTGCTGCACCTGCACTCTGCAGGTCACGTGCCACATTGAGGTCGGGGTTCATGTAAGGCAGGACAATAAAACCTTCCTTTGCCAGTACTTCGGTCGCTTTGACAGTCTCATAGTTGTCGGGGAAGAGGTATTTTGCATCGTGCATGATCTCGACTTTGACAAAATCACCACATCCCATGGCGCGGGAGAGGCGGGCGATGCGGATGGCTTCTTCCGCATTGCGGGCACCGGATGTATTGGGAAGAAGAGTGACGCCTTCGGGAATAAAGTCCAGGATGCTTTCTTTTTCCTGTGTGTTGGCCCGGCGAAGTGCAAGTGTGATGATCTGTGCCCCGCCCTGCTCGACTGCCGCCTTGATGAGTTTCATGTTGTATTTGCCGGAGCCGAGGATGAAACGGCTCTGAAATTCATGTCCGCCCAAAACCAGAGTATCTGCCATTTGTAGTACCGCCTTTCTTTAATAATAATTGTAGAAATCTGTTAACAGATCAGTAATCTGCCTGTCAAAAATGTTTCTATTCAAGAGTGTTTCTGTTCAAAAGTGTTTCTATTCAGAAGTGTTTCTATTCAGTAATGTTCCTGTTCGCGATGTTTCTCTTGCTCGCCGGTGATCAGCTGCAGAACTTTGTTTGCCTGATGGCCTGCGCAGATCGCAACACGGGGGGCCATAAGTCCTGCGCCGGGTGCGCTTTCGGTCGAGCCGTCACCGCACACAAATAGCCTGCGGAGTTTTTGCTGTGTCCGGATCAGATTTGCATCCCCCAGTCCAGCCATTCCGTTTCCCGAGATGATGATACTGTCCGGGCATTGTGACAGGAGAGTTCCGACCAGCATGGCCTTCTGATCGGCTCTGTCGAAGGCTTCGCATATGATCGGCCATCCTGAAAAGAGTTCTGCCGCGTTTTCAGGGGTGACTTTGACCTGCACTGTCTGCACATCGATCCAGGGATTGATCCTGGAGATGATCTCCCGGAGGGCCTCCGTTTTCGGCATGCCCAGATGCGGGATCGTATACATCTGCCGGTTGAGGTTGGTGACATCCACAATGTCAAAATCCACCAGCAGCAAATGTCCGACACCTGACCTGGCCAGACTGACTGCAATGTTGGAGCCCAGACCGCCTAGTCCTGCAATGGCAACAGAAGCCGCCTGCAGCTTTTCCTTCATCCAGAGAGGAAAACGCTCGTCGAAGGCGCGGTCCAGCTCCTCTTTGCTGATATTCGGCCCCTTCCTGTTGCTTTCGGCCTGTTCTTTGATTTCAAATCCTTCTGCTCTCTGCATAGGCTTCAGCCTCCTCCCACGAAGCGGAGAACTTCCACACTGTCGCCGTCTTCGAGCAGGCTTGCACCCAGAGCTTCGCGGGGGATGATCTCCAGATTTTTTTCCACCACGACTCTGTCAGGACTATAGCCCGCCTCTTCCAGATAGGCGAGGATCGTCATGCCGGCAGCTTCTTCCTGCTTTCCGTTGATCGTGACCATTGTTACCTCACTTTCTTTTTTCGGTGCCGCTTGTTTTCATAAAAATGCGTAAAGAAAAAGGGATACACGTATGCCCGTGCGTCCCTTTGGATCATTCTATACAGGTGCGCGGACAGGAAATACGGCTGCAGGGCATGCAGTCAATGCATGCGCCCCGATAAGCCCTTTTTCAATATACTGTCAGCGCCTTGTGTGTGACGGCAGAGAGTGGTGCCCCCGGTCTGCCGCGAGAAAAAAGAAAACGGTACCTGCCAACGACAGGTACCGCAATACTCTCAGGCTATTTCCCTACGTTGGCATTATCCAAATCAGGTTCCGGGTCTGGACGATACAGTCCACTCTCAGCCGGCTGTAAACCAGCTCCCCTTTTTTCTCTTTCAGCATTGTAAAACTTTCAGGAACATGTGTCAAGACAGATGGGATTTCTAGATAGCGTAAGGTGTTTGTAGGAATACTTGGGCTGAGATGCCCCGATGTGTTTAAGAGAAGAATAGAACCTTCCTGTACACTTTATCCCCTGGTCACCTTTTTTTCAATGATCATTTTTCTCATGCTGTGTATTCCAGAATATTTGATCAATATATTCTTTCAAAAGGCGTGGACAGCGCGGATAAGTCCCATTTCGTTGTGGGTATGCCATGGAAAAGCTGTGGACACACAAAGTGATGTCCACACCTTTCCCACAGCATACCTACAACTCCATAAACAGGGACTTATCCACCCTGACCACACCCTCGGCGACGGCGGTTTCTGACGCTCTTCTTTCCATCGCTTTTTGTTTTATTGTTTTTTGTCACAGCTCCCTTATGTTTGCTTTAAACCATGCTTTTTTTCTGGTCTCTGCGCTGATACCAGCCTGGATGGAATCAAAATATTTCCCGTTCTTTTTGTAATGCTGTTTTTCCCACCGGTTTACTTCTTCTGCAGAGAATACGATCATTTCTTCCGCTCCTGCGGCTTTTCCTGCCTCTACTGCCTGAGGCTGCATTTTTACCAGCTTGAGCATGCTGTAGCCATTTTTTGCGTATGCCCTCAGTCGCGCCATCCTGTCTGCTCCGCTTACTGACCAGCCCATCGGCCTTGAACTCATCCTGCTGCTGAGCAGATGGCTCACATGACCTTCTGCACTGCATCCGTATACTTTATCCTTTTCATTCAGTCGCGTTACTGCAGCCTGCCAGTTGTCCAGTATATATTTCTTCCCCTTCTCCACTGCCGTGACAGTACTTTCTTTTTCTGCATACGAGGACAGTACCTCGGCATATTCTGCGAATGCAGCCTTTTTCCCTTTCCTGATGAGCCTGTACAGTTCGGATCCTGCTTCCTCTGCACTGTCCAGCAGGTGCCCGGTCATCTTCCTCAGGTATTTCTGCATGTGGAATTCATCCAGCACATATGTGACCCCGGGGAGCCTGTCTTTAAGTCCTTTGATCCAGCCGCCTCCGTCTGCACTCAGATAGATCTTCTTTACCTTTTCCAGATCGTATGTCCTGTCCAGATACTCATATATCTCTTCTGCGAGTACGTTGTTTTCCGCCCCGGGATACCCTCCTGCGAAATAGTGGGCATTGATCAGACGGTTCCTCCCGCCTTTCGGGCTGTCCTTCTCCACTCCTTCATGGACGTAGACAAGTTTTTCCAGGGCGGTATTGTCCTTGTATCCGTTTTCGTTCGTCTTCAGGTCACCCTTTTTTTCATGGAACTGCAGTGAAACATGGTCTTCATCTGCCTCTATGTACAGATACTCACATTTCCTTTTTTCTTCCACTCCCGGCAGATCCTTCTCCCTGGGAAATACCAGCCCGTGGATCTTTTCTTTCACTGTCTCCTTGCTCACGCTCCCCAGGATGCTGCAGGCTTCGCCGCCTTTTCGGTAGGATGTCTCTGCGGCTTCCTCCAGCATCTGTGCTACTGCGTCCTCTGTCATCCGTTCTCCCGGCGTAAGGCAGAGCATACGGTCTGTCAGATAGGCCCTCTCCCCTGTCCGGTGGTTAATAAACAGTGTCCGTTCAAAACGTACATTCCCAAGGCTGGTGAGCAGGCTCCGGGCATCGTCCTTCACTACATACCAGCCTTTCTCATGGCGCTCCCTGCTCTCCCTCAGCATCCTGTTTATGTCTTCGATCAGTCTTTTTATTATATTGATCCCCAGCAGCGCGGACTGCTCTTTCATCTCTGTATTGAGAACAGCAAAATCCTTTCCCTCCAGATATTTTTCGATGATTTTTTCATAGTCAGGTACCATTTCTGCCATTGCCTGTTGTATAATGTTTTCGTACATAAGCTCTCCTCGTGTTTGTGTTTGGTTGTGGAAGACTTCACTTTAACACAAGGGGGGCTTATTTTTGTACCCATTTATTTACTTTTCCTACTAAAACTTTACGCTAGCGGATTTCTATGCCTGTATAGGGCGCAGATCGAGAACAATCAGCAATTTGGAGGGCGCTTTACTGCATTGTTTATGATATGATAAAAGAACCATTGAAGTCTGAAAAACAGCCGGGCATACTGGTGGCAGTGCAATGCAGGTGTGAGTCTTCATGCTGTTTTCTTTACAGTGGTACAGGGTAAAGAGTAAAGGTAAAAAGTACAGGAAAAAAGTACAGGGAAAAAGTACAGGACAAAAGCACAGGATAGAAAATACAGTATAAATAACACAGGTGGATCATGCAGGTATTTTACTATAAAAGAGTGGAGGACGGCACTTTTTGTGTCACAGGTTATGAGGGAGATGAAGCGGAAGTGGTGATCCCGGAGGATCATATCGTCACAATGATCTACGACAAAGTCTTTCGCGGCCACGCCGAGATCCGGTCCATCCGCATGCCGGACACAGTGACCGATCTGGGGGAGTTTGTCTTTGACGGCTGCCGGAACCTCAGGCAGCTTACATTGCCGGCACAATTGAAAACACTTTGGGGCTATACCTTTACCCGCTGTGGGATTGAAGAAATCCTGCTGCCGGACAGCCTTCGCATTATCCCTCCCTTCGCCTTCAAGGAGTGCAAAAATCTCCGCAGAGTCGTGTGCGGGGCAGGACTGGAAAAAATCCATGCCTGGGCCTTTGCGGGGTGTGAGCAGCTGACAGAGGCAGGACTTGTGCACGGTCCCGGTGTGGAGATCAGTCCCCAGGCTTTTGAGACGAAGATCCTCAATACATGACCACAGGGCCGGGACGTAAGAAATATGTAGAGAAGAGCGATAATCGACGAGAGGAAAGCTATTTGTGCCGGAGCGCCGCAAATAGCCGTGATGGCAGAAGAGAAACCGCATTCGCGGATTTCTTCTGGCCCCGTCGCGCAAGGCGCTCCGGAATGGAGATTCATATGACACAGTATCTGATCATTCTATTGACAGGCCTTATTTTCAGCGCCTGCGGCTTTTATATGTATATCTATTTCTTTTCCCTGGGATACGGCTTTTCCATCGCCGCCATCGGGGCAGTCATGCTCATTTTGTTCAGAAGCTCTGTCACCTGGGGCACGGGGCTGCAGTGTCTGCTCTTTATCATCTACGGTATCCGTCTGGGCGGCTACCTGCTCATCCGCGAGCTGAAAAGCCCGGCCTATAAAAAGGTCCTCAGCCCGGAACTGCAGCGCAGTAAACAGATGGGAATGGTGCCCAAGGTGTCCATCTGGATCAGCTGTGCCCTGCTTTATACCCTTGAAGTCTCCCCTGTTTTTTTCCGTCTGCTGAATGGAGACGGCACGAGCGCGGCAGTCGTGGCAGGATTGATCATCATGGCTTTGGGTATCTGTCTGGAAATGGCGGCTGACCTGCAGAAAACTGCCGCCAAGAAAAAGAATCCCTACCGTTTTGTCGACTCAGGACTCTACAGGATCGTGCGCTGCCCCAACTATCTGGGAGAACTGCTTCTCTGGCTGGGCGTGCTGATCTCCGGGTTTGGTTCCCTGCACGGGATCGTGCAGTGGGGAGCCGCCATCGCTGGATTTATTTTGATCGTCTATATCATGTTCAGCGGTGCCCGCCGCCTGGAAATCCGCCAGGACCGCAACTACGCAGAGGATCCGGAGTATCGCAAATACGTCAAAACTGTACCGATCCTCATTCCCTTCATTCCACTTTACAGTGTTAAGAAATATACTTTCCTGGTGGCATGATCTCATGGACCGACACGGTTTCGGGAAAGCTGTCTGGTATCGTTAATGGTTCTGTACAGTAAAAAATCCGTTTCGTAAAACACGAGTTGATCGGAGATTCAAGATCTTATCGGTGTAAAAATGAGAGCACTCAACCTCTATACCCTCACAAGAATCAATGACAGTGAGGCATTCTCGGGGCTGGAGAATGCACTTTCCGGGCGCCCGTGGCACAAGCGCTTCAGCAGCCACGAGGCGGCTTCCCTTCGCGCGCTCGTAAACGGGCTGGCGGACTGTTTTATCACAGCAGATGCGGCAGGTTCATGCCATGACGCCGACACAGACAACAGATCCGCCGGGGGTCCGGGAGAGGACCCTTCCGACGGGGATGGGACGGACAGAAAGGCCGGAGCAATCACCCCGGAGCAGCTTGTAAAGCCATGTGAAGACTGGGTCTCCTTTTTCGACGGCTTTTATTTTTCCTATACCATCGAACATATCAGCAAGGAATTTGACCTCTTGAAATTCTCCGCAAATGCTGACTGTGCCCTCAATATCGAGCTAAAGAGTGAGGCCATCGAAGAAGACCGGATCCGCAGGCAGCTGGAGCAGAACCGCTACTATCTGTCCCATGTCTCCAGGACCATCCTGTCCTTCACCTATGTGATGGAGAACGACTCGCTCTACTGCCTCAATGACCATGGCTATCTGCGCAGCTGCCCTTTGTCCGAGCTTGCCGCCGCCATGCAGCGCCCGCCCCTGCAGACTTATGTGGAGGAAAATATAGGACAGTTTTTCCGTTCCAGGGATTACCTGATCTCTCCGGTCAGAAACCCCGAAAAGCTGCTGACCGGCCGCTATTTTTTGACCAACCAGCAGTCGGAATTCCGCAGGCAGATCCTGGATCTCCTGCAGCTCTTTGAGGAGGAAATCCGGGAAACACCCGACAAAATCCCCGCCCCGGCGGCTGACAGAATGTCCGAAAAAACGCCTGTCACAGGGTCGGAGCCCGCTGACAGGGAGAGCGCGGCCGGGACTGTTGAACAGACAGAAAACCGGCAGCCGCTTCCCATGATCTCGCTGACCGGAGATGCCGGCACCGGCAAGACCCTGCTTTTGTTTGATCTGGCCATTGAGATCTCCAAAAAGAAGAAAGTCCTCTTTGTGCACGGAGGCCCTCTCAGAGAAGGGCACCGGGTGATCGACAAACGTCTGCACAAGGTCCATGTCTTTTCCGGAACGGAGTCGTCTGTCGATGAGATCAGCAGCAAGCACGACTTTGAGGAATATGCCTGTATCCTGGTCGATGAGGCCAACCGCTTTGATTCCTTCTGCCTGGAAGCCCTGATCAAAAAGGCCATAGCATGCAGGATTCCCTGTATTTTTTCCTATGATCCCCACAGCATCCTGGGCGCCATTCCACTCATGGAGGATACAGAGGCCATGATCGGCCGCTATGAGACCCTGCAGCTGGAACTCTCGGGCAATATCCGCATCAACCGCCCGATCTTCTCCTTCCTGCGCACCCTGTTCCACCAGAAGGACTGGTCCGGCTCCGCGGACTACAGCTGCATTGACGTGCTTTACGCCGCCGACAAGAAGGAGGAGAAGAGGCTGACCGCCCACTACCTGTCCAGAGGATATGAGCTCATCCGTTCGTCGCCGGAGTCTTTTAAGTCCGGCGAGATCATCAGCCAGGAATTCGACAGAGTCCTGATGGTCCTCGACAAGCGATTCTATTATGATGAATCCATGCATCTGTGCGCGGACGGCAAAAAAGGCGCCGCCATACCGCCCCTCTACGAAGGCCTCTCCAGAGCCCGTGAAAAGCTCTGCCTGCTGATCACAGGAAACGAGACACTTTTCCGGCAGATCCTGGCCATCCGCACCCATATGGATACTGATTCAGAATGAAAGGATCATTCTGAAGAGTAAATATAAAACCAGGTATAAAACATCCGGGGATTGTATAACGATTGTTGTTTGAGGATTACCGGAGAAATGTTTGTACGATCATGGAGGAAATAAATACATGCAGAAAGTCGTTCTTCTTTTTCCCGGCGTGGGTTACCACACAGACAAGCCGCTTCTTTTTTACGGCAGGAAGCTGGCGCAGAACTACGGATATGAGATCGTGATCCACATTTCCTACGGGGGATTTAAGAGTGGGATCAAGGGAGATCTTGAGAAGATGAGGGAGGCTTTTGAGAGCGCTCTGTCCCAGGCAGAGGAGATCTTCCGCAAGGAATGTAAAAAGAACAGTCTTGACCACAAGACAATCTTTGACGGGGACAATGAGATTCTCGTCATCTCCAAGAGCATCGGGACCGCTGTGGCAGCTGCTTTCCAGCAAAAACACGGTTTTACAGGGAAAAACATCTACTTTACACCGGTCAGGCAGAGCTTTCAGTTCATGCAGCCGCAGAGCGGGATCGTCTTTCACGGGACTGCGGACCCCTGGGCACAGACACAGGATATCCGCGAAGGTTGTGAAAAACTTCATCTTCCCCTCTATATCACTCAAGGGGCCAATCACTCTATGGAGACGGGAGACTGCCTGAAGGACCTGCAGATCATGCAGGAGATCATGGAGCACTGCAATGAATACCTCGGTTCATAAAAAAGATGAAGGAAAAATAAAGCAGGCAAGACCGGCTGCTTTGAAAAGACAGATTAAAAAAGCCTTACCGGCAAATCCCTTAAAAACAGCAAAACGGACAAAGCAGACAAAACATATAAAGCAGACAAAACAGACGGATCAGGCAAAAACACAGGCGCAAAGGGCTCTTGCATACGCGAAGATCCTGTCCCGCATGGTGCGGTATGACACCACATCCTTCCCCTACTCAGAGGAACACCCCGCTTCCGTCCAACTGAAACGATACCACGGCTATCACAGGCTCCTGGAAGAACTATTCCCTCTGGTTCATGAAAAGCTGGAGAAAACGGATCTGGACGGAAGTCTTTTGTACTATTGGAGGGGACAAAAGAGCATTCAAAACAGCCGGTCCGGGCTTACAGATGCCCGCGAGAAGCATGATGGGGAAAACGACCGTCCGATCGTCCTGATGGGGCACCAGGATGTCGTGCCGGTTACCGACACGGACTGGAAGTACCCGCCTTTTTCAGGAAAGATCACCGGAGGCAGGGTCTGGGGAAGGGGCTCAGTGGACACCAAGTGCTCCTGCATGGCTTTCTTTCAGGCTGTGGAAGAATTGCTCCGGGAAGGGTATGTTCCTGAGCAGGATGTCTATCTCTCCACCTCCTGCACGGAGGAGTGGGGAGGCCCCGGCTGTCCCGCCATTGTAGAAGAACTTCGCAGAAGGGGCGTGAAGCCCTGGCTCGTCTGTGATGAGGGCGGCGGGATCTACACGGACCCCATGCCGGGAGTCAGAGGAAACTTTGCCATGATCGGCATCGGGGAGAAGGGGCGCGCCAATGTGCGCTTCATTGCCCGGGGAAAGGGCGGACATGCCAGCACCCCAAGCAGGAATTCCCCTATTGCCCGCCTGGCGGCCTTTGTCTGCGCCGTCGAAAAGCACAGTCCCTTCCGCAGTCAGATGGAACCTGCGACCAGAGCCATGCTGGAGGCAATGGCTCCCGGAGCCGTGCTCCCTTTCCGTGTCGCACTGCAGCATTTGGATCTGTTCAAAAAACCCATTGAGCTGGTGACACCACGGATCAGCGGGCAGGCGGCTGCCATGCTGGCAACAACGATCACCTTTACCATGGCCTCCGGATCGGATGCCTGCAATGTTTTTCCTGCCGAGGCCACACTGGGCGCAAATATGCGCTTTGTCCATCACCAGGACATGAAGGAGAGCCTGGCACTGATCCGTCGTCTTGCTGCAAAATACGATTTGGAAATGGAAGTCCTCGATGCCGCTCCCTGCACCAGACTTGCGGATACAGGCGGCACTGCCTTCCGCTATGTGGAAGAGACGGTGATGAGGACATTCCCCGGAATACCTGCCAGTCCCTACATCCTCACCGCAGCGACGGACGCCGCTTTCTACGATTCCCTCTGCGACAACTGCATTCGCTTTGCACCCATTGTCTATGGACCGGAGGAGAAGAAAGGCATCCATGGCACCAACGAGGCACTTCGCTATGACTGCCTGCCCGGCGCAGTGGATTTTTACAGGAACCTGATCACTGGGCTCGTTGCGCCAGATGGAGGCTGCAACAGTTCGAGAAGCTAAAAAATGAAGGAGGGGCAGCTGCGATCACGCGGCTGCCCTTTAGTGTTTCTGCCTCAGATTCACCATGGTCACTGCCAGAAGCAGAATGATCAGGGCAAAGATCGCCATCATGCCTCTGCGGATATCCCACAGATCCGCCAGGATCCCAATGAGACTGGGCATCAGAGTGGATACAAGTCCGGGGATAACGATCAGCATTCCCATGCTCATGGAGTATTTCTCGAGCAGGTCGCCGACATCGCCGATGGCTGTGCCATACATTCCTGCCATGAAGAGGCCGAGTCCGACAGAACCGATCGTGACAGGGATTATGGAGCCTCCGAAGATAAAGAGAAGAAAGCTGACAGCCACGCCGACGGACATGACCAGAAGCATGTGCGCAGGCCGGTATTTACGGCTGAGAGCTGAACTGGCAAGTCTCCCGATGAGGACTGCCGCCCACAGCAGGATGGAAAGCATCTGGGCCCTTCCTTCAGAGACCAGGCCTGTATCGACATAGTAGGTGACGAGGAAACCCATGATGCATGCTTCGATCGCCATGTAGCAGGAGAGGAATGCGGCACAGATCCAGAAGACCTTACTGCGGAAAAAACCAAAATCCATTCCGGATTTGCTCACGGATACAGGATAAGCATCTTTCCCAATCTTCATTCCGAGGCAGTAGACCAGGATGGCAATACCGATCACAATCTCTGTCAGGAAAGCCATTCTCCAGGAAGCACCGCAGATCAGGGCGATCAGAGGCGCGATACAGGCGCCGATGGCAAAACAGGCCTGCAGGAAATTGAGACTTGAGGCATCGTTTCCGGTGAGATTGCTGACGATGGAATTGTTGTAATTGCCGCAGGATCCCTTGCTGAGTCCGGTCAGGAGCATAGCACAGAGCAGGAGAAGGGGATTGCCTGTAAACAGGATCATCCCCAGGCCGATCATTGCGAGATTGGCGAGGGCAAGATAGGTCTTTTTGATACCGAACAGGCCGGGCAGAAGGGGAGCCGCCAGGCCGGCCAGAAAATAACCGCAGGACTGCACACCCATCATGATGCCGCTGAGCTTGTAACTGAGGCCGTACTCCGCCCGGATCAGGGGCAGGACCGCTCCTATGAGCAGCAAATAGATTCCCATGGATGTCTGATTGAGGTACATGCAGTTCAGCAGATATCTGTTTTGCCTGTTCTTCATTCTTCCCCTCACTGTACTTGTCTGTGTACTGATGCATGAAGAAAGCCGCCATGCGGCAGATTCGTAAATGCTCATTTATCAAGAATTGCCAGGGCGCACGGTCTCCGAATAGGAGCCCGTGCGCCTGATAGATTTGTTAATACTGAAGATTATTTATTATACCTTATTTTGCATAGTCCTGCACGTTTTCGGGTGTAACTTTCTCAAAAGGTACATAGAAGAGGTTGTCGCACTCATCAGAGACTGTGCAGTCTGTGCCTTCGGCAGCAGGCTTGCCGTCGATCAGGTTTTTGGCCATGCGGATGGCTGCTTCCGCCTGTCCCTCCGCGCTCTGGAAGACGCTCATGGACATGGTTCCGTTCTGGATGGCCTCTACCGCATCGGCAGTTGCGTCGATACCGACGATCGGAATGGATGCGGGGTCGATGCCCTTGTTCTCCAGCGCCTTGATCGCGCCCAGTGCCATGGCGTCGTTGTTGGAGATGATGCAGTCAAACTCTTTGCCTGTTTCAAGGAAGGATTCGACACCCTGCTGAGCCTTTGCGCGGTCGTAATCTGCGGAAATGGTTCCTGCTTCGATCATGTTAAAGCCGGCGTCTTTGAGAACTTCGAGGGGCTTCTCGGAACGGATGACGGAGTGGGACAGATCCAGAGGGCCCTGGATGAGCAGATAGCGGACATCGGTCATGCCTTTTTCCTTGAAGTAGTCTGCCAGATATTCGCCCTGGAAGGTGCCTGCCAGGTTTTCATCGGAAGCCACGCCTACGATATTGTCACTCAGAAGATCGTAATCTGCAGGCTCGGGCAGACGGTTTACGAATACCAGGTTCATACCATCGGCAGCTTCCACACAGGCAGTTACGTCACTGGAGTAAGCAACGTTGACAATTGTCGCCTCTTTGCCTTCTGCTTTCGCCTGCTGGATGCACTGAATGACCTTGGAAGAGTCATTTCCGGCGTGCTTGACTTCGAGTGCAACGTCATTGTTGTCTGCGCTGACGCTCATGTCGTTGAGCAGATCTGTGAGCCACTCATCTTCTACAGTGGAGACATAGCACACATCATAGGCGCTGCTTTTCTGTGTGGTGGCGGAGGCCCCTGCAGAGGTGTTTTCCGCAGAGCCGCCTCCTGAAGTACTGCCGCCGCAGGCGGTGAGGCACATCATTGCGATCAGTCCGGTGGCTAAAACTTTTCTGTACTTTTTCATTTGGAATCCTCCTTGAATATCACTTTCATACCCTGAAAAAAACTGTTAATGTGTTTTGTGTTTATTTCTGCAGTGATTTTCTGCGCTTTGTGTGGTCTCTTGTTTTCTTTGATGATTTGATTATAGGAGCTTTCCGGGAATAGTTTTATAGGGTTTGCTGACGCAAAGTGTAAAAAAACCGACATTAAAAAAATGGATGAAAAGTATCAATAATCTGGGTAATTCAGGGAAAAAACTTGTTGAAACCCTAACGAAAGGACGATAAAATAAAACAAAACCGACATGAAACAATAAAAATTTGACAGATGATTGTTTTTCGGGGCGCTATCTATACCGTTTTTTTAAAAAACAGGCAGGGATTGAAATGATTCGATATCAGAAAAACAGACTGGTCCTGGCAAATGACAGCAAGGAACTTTTGGAGAAAGAAGCGGGCGGGCTGCCCTTCGTCTGCAATTTCAATGAGAGCAACGTTTTCATCGGAAACCACATCCCCTGGCACTGGCACGACTGGTTTGAGATCAACTATACGGAGAGGGGCTCCTATATTCTTCAAACACCGGAGCAGACTTTGGAGATCCACCAGGGCGAGGCAGTCTTTATTAACGGCAATATTCTGCATGCCTACGATTTCCCGGCGGACGGAGGCTATTACTCCCTGTCCTGTGATGCCCGCTTTCCGGGCGGAGAGTTCGGCAGCTATCTGGACCGCAAGTACTTTTCGCCCCTCCTGAGGTCCAGGTCCCTGACGGTCCTGCATATAAAGCCCGACTCTGAGAGGAGGATCAGCCTGATCGGCTATATTCTGAAGATTCTCAATCTCCTGCGGGAGGAGCCAAAGGGATATGAGCTGACTGTAAGACAGATCATCGGAGATTTTCTGATTCTTCTCACGGAGGAAGCGGCTGAAATACTTGCCCGGGATCAGGCCGGTAACGGCCGTGACCTGGAGAGAATGAAATTGATGCTGGACTATGTTTATAAAAATTATGCCGAACAGATCGGAGTGACAGAAATCGCGCGGGCGGCATCCGTCAGCACCCGGGAGTGCACCCGCTGCTTCAAGCGTATGGTAGACCGCACACCGGTCCGCTTTCTGATCGAATACCGGGCGCAGATGGCAGCTTCCCTGCTGTTGGGGACGGGGCATAGTATCTCCGAGATCGCCGAAAAATGCGGCTTTATGTCCGACAGCTACTTCAGCAAGATTTTCCGTGAGATATATAAATGCACGCCCAGGGAATACAGGAAAGCTAACTAGAAAATTTGAAATACAAAAATCTCCGCCCCGCCTATATCAAGGCTCTGTTTGAGATTATTGACTGGAAGAAGGTTGAAGAGCTGTACGCGGCTGTAACGAAATAATACGAGATAATACGAAAAAATCCGCAGTTCCTCAAAAAGGAGCTGCGGATTTTTAGTGCGATATTAGATCCGGGATCAGTGATCCTCAATTATGAATCTTCTGATGATTATTCTGATCATTCCAGGCCTGTTGCCTCGTC
>ONXK01000062.1 GCA_900321785.1 uncultured Lachnospiraceae bacterium
GAGCATAAGCAAGCCTTAGTACAACTCTGCGAAAAAAGCTGACCGAGACAGGAAGTATAACTCGAAGGCCATTCCTAAGGGCGCGACAAACCCGTATTTACAGTTGCATGAAATCTGTTTTTCGGTTAAACTATTCTGTCAGTCCCTGCTGTTCGGAATCTAAATGTTTTCAGAGGAATTATGATCGCATTTTTATCAGGAACCATTGAATATCTGGGCACAGACACGGTTGTCATTGATGTCGGCGGCGTCGGATACGAGGTAAAAGTTTCGGCGGAGGTCTCCGGTGCGCTTTCTGCCGTCGGAGTCGGAAATACCGTGAAGCTCTATACATATACATATCTGCGGGAGGACCAGATCGCACTCTACGGTTTTCGCTCCCGCGATGATCTGGCTCTCTTCAAGCAGCTGATCACCGTGAGCGGTATAGGTCCCAGAGGAGGCTTAAGCCTTTTGTCTGTCATGACGGCGGATGACCTGCGTTTTGCCATTGTGTCAGGCGACGCAAGGATGATTTCCCGGGCGCCCGGCATCGGTAAAAAGACGGCGGAGAGGCTGATCCTGGATCTGCGCGACAAGATTTCCTCTGCCTATGCGGTCTCCGATGATCCGGAGATTGCAGCAGGTGGTATTGACAGGGCCGGTGCCGGCGGAAGAGATGCTGTATCAGAGGAATCGAGTCCGGCATCTGACGCAGTTGAGGCGCTGGTCGCCCTTGGCTATATGCGGGCGGAAGCGGCACGCGCTGTCAAGAAGTGCGCAAAACAGAACGATACAGGGGCAATCCTGCAGGAGGCGCTCCGTTACTTGTAGGAAAACGCTTCAGGGAGCCGCTCTGACGAGCGGCATGGTCGGAAAGAATGGAAAAAAGAACGATTGAAACCAGATTTACGTCCGAGGATGCAAAGATCGAGAATTCCCTCAGGCCCAGGACGCTCGCAGAATATATCGGGCAGGAGAGGATCAAAGAAAACCTGCAGATCTCCATTCAGGCGGCAAAACAGCGAGGGGAGTCCCTCGACCACATACTGTTCTACGGGCCTCCCGGCCTTGGCAAGACGACTATCTCGGGAATCATTGCCAATGAAATGGGAGTGAAAATGCGGGTGACCTCCGGACCGGCGATCGAGAAGCCGGGCGAGATGGCCTCTGTCCTCAACGGACTGGGGGAGGGGGACATCCTCTTTGTCGATGAGATCCACCGTCTCAACAAGCAGGTGGAAGAGGTCCTGTATCCTGCTATGGAGGATTTCGCCATTGATATCCTGATCGGAAAAGGATCTGATGCACGGTCCATCCGTCTCAATCTGCCCCGCTTTACCCTGGTCGGTGCAACAACAAGGGCGGGTCTTTTATCCGCTCCTCTGCGGGACCGCTTCGGGGAGATTCACCGGCTGGAATTTTATACACCGGATGAGCTTTGCACCATTGTCGAAAATTCTGCGGCAAGACTCCATGTTTCCATTGAACGGGAGGGAGCCTATGAACTTGCCCGAAGGAGCCGCGGGACGCCCCGTCTCGCCAACAGGATCCTCAAAAGAGTCCGTGATTTCGCCCAGGTCCGCGGAGACGGTGTGATCACCGGTGAGATCGCCAATATTGCCCTCGATCTCATGGAGGTGGACAAGATGGGACTGGACCGGGCGGACAGGCGGTTTTTGATGACACTCATTGAGGTTTTTGACGGGGGGCCGGCGGGGATTGACACCCTTGCCGCTTCCATCGGCGAGGATGCCGGTACGATCGAGGACCTGATCGAGCCATACCTTCTTCAGAACGGATTTATCAACCGTACACCCCGCGGACGCGTGGCGACTGCCAGAGCCTACGAACATCTGGGCTTTGCGCCTGTTTCGGATCCGGCATGACACCGGACATGACAGACCGGAGGACTACCGGAGCTTTGTGAGAGCGCGGGCGCAGCGCAATTTGTAATCTATTTATGTGTTTTTGTGAACAGGAGTAAGATATGCCTTCAAAGAACGCTACCAGAGTGACGATCGGAGGAAAGACCTATACACTGAGCGGAAATGAGAGCGAAGAGTATCTGCAGGAGGTCGCAGCCTATCTGAATGGAAAGATTGCCCAGCTGCAGAGTGATGAAGACTATCGCAATGTCCCCTTTGACATGCGCAACGTTCTGCTTCAGCTCAACCTGGCGGATGATTATTTTAAAGCGCGCAGTGAAATACGGCAGATGCAGAAGCTCCTGGAGGAGCGTGAACAGAATCTGTCTGACCTTAAACACGAACTCGTCGCCACGCAGATGAAACTGGAGGCGGCGGTACATCGACAGGAGTGATCGTAGATGACACAGACCTCATACCCGCACAAAGTCGAACTCCTGGCACCTGCAGGCAGCAGGGAAGCCCTGACCGGTGCCTTCAGCGCCGGTGCGGACGCAGTCTATCTGGGAGGAGAGCGCTTTGGTGCAAGGGCTTACGCGGACAATTTTTCCACAGAGGAGATCATCCGGTCGATCGGAGAGGCTCATGTGCTTGACAGGAAGGTGTACCTGACGGCCAATGTCCTGACTCGCGAGGATGAACTTGCGGACCTCGTCTCCTTTGTCAGACAGCTGGATGATGCCGGTCTGGACGGCGTGATCGTGCAGGACATCGGTGTTCTGAGCGCCCTCCATGAAGCATGTCCCCACCTCCCTCTGCATGCCAGTACACAGATGTCCGTGACTTCTTCGGACGCGGTGCGTCTTCTGCGGCGCCTTGGCGTGTGCCGGGTTGTGCCTGCCAGAGAACTGTCCCTGAAGGAGATCGAGACCCTCCGCAGGGAAGATGCAGCAGTGTCGGCAAAGCCCATCGAGATCGAGGCTTTTATCCACGGTGCAATGTGCTATTCTTATTCCGGCAGGTGTCTGATGTCCAGTTTTCTGGGCGGAAGGAGCGGAAACCGCGGCCGGTGTGCCGGGACCTGCCGCCTGCCCTTCAGGATCCTTGATGAAAACAGAAAGCCTGCGGGTCCGGATGCGCGCCGAAAAGAAGTCTGGCCGCTCTCGATGAAAGATATGTGTGTCCTGTCGATCCTGCCCGAACTGATCGATGCCGGGATCGATTCTTTCAAGATCGAAGGCCGTATGAAAAAGCCGGTCTACGCGGCCGGCGTGACAGCCATCTATCGCAAATATATCGACCGCTGTTATGCATGGATGGAAGCCGGAAGACCTTCTCCCTGGGCAGTGGAAGAAGAGGATCTGGACCGGCTCCGCAGTCTCTATATCCGCACCGGGCTTGGTACCGGGTATTATCATACAAAGAACGGCAGGAACCTTGTGACGATCGGAAAACCGGGGTATGCCGGGACTGATGCCGCTCTGGAGGAGGAGATACGCAGACAATACCTGGGCCGTCTTCCCGCGCGCGAGATCATGGGAAAGGCTGTGTTCAGAACAGGAGAGCCCGCAAGGCTCACCGTAATGCTCCCGGACCGGGCCCGGAAGGATCCTGGTCAAGAGAAAGACAGGGAATTTGCTGAAGTAGAGATCACCGGCGCCGCGGTGCAGGCCGCTTCCGGAAGACCTATGACAAAGGAAGACCTCCTGAGCCGTCTGAAAAAGACCGGGGACAGCCTGTTTACATTTTCCAGTCTGGAGATTGAGGCAGATGACAATATTTTCCTGCCGGTGAGCGCTGTCAACACACTGCGCCGCCAGGCTTTGTCCGCACTGCAGGAAACGATCCTTCAGGAAGCAAAAGAGAGAAGACAGGAAAAGGAAGTCAGTACGGAAAAAGCCGGTACAGCTGAACAGGAGGAAAACTGTGATCACTGCGGCGGCCTCCTGACGGAGGAAAAGCAGGACCACGGCGGAAGCCTCCTGACGGAAGAAAAGGGAGACCGCAGCGGCGGCCTTCTGTCTGAAGAAAAGCAGGACCGCAGCGGAAGGTCTCTGTCAAATAATAATAAGGCAGAAAGGCGGGGCCGACAGGAACTGTGGGCTCTTGTCTCGACAAGAACCCAGATGGAAGCGGCTGTATCCGCGGGATGCGACTGCATCCTGAACGACGGCGACTTCGATCCCCTGGGAGGAAACGGAAAGACCGGACATTCTTTTTTAAAAAAAATGCGGTTTATTTGTGTCCTTCCGCCGGTATTTCACGTCAATAACAGAGAAAGAATCCGACAGCAGATCCTGACCGCCTCTGAAAAAGGCTATTCCGGCATCCTTGTACGGACACTGGAAGAACTCTCTCTTGCCCTGCAGGCAGGATATGAGGGGGAGATCATCGCGGATGCTTCGCTCTACAGCTGGAACGGACGATCCATGGCTGCCCTTTCCGGAGAATGCGACAGGATCGTATGTCCGCTGGAACTGAATCAGGGCGGGATCCTGGACGCCATCCGTGCAGCGGACCAAAGACAGCCGGCCGCGCAGGGGAGGATTATGGACAAGATCATCCTTCCCGTCTACGGGAGGATTCCCATGATGGAAAGCGCGGGCTGTGTACGCAAAACAGAAAACATGTGCACCCGAAAAGACGGATTCTGGTACATTGAGGACCGCAGGGGTATGCAGCTTCCTGTCCGCTGCCGCTGCGGGATCTGTTCAAATACGATTTACAACGCAGTGCCGCTGTCGCTTCATCAGTTTGCGGGACGCGGACTCTACAGGGAGGCTCCCGTCCACCTGTGCATGTTTACGACAGAAAATACGGACCAGACACGTGAGATCCTGCAGTTTTTTGACAGCCTGCGCAAGGAGAGCGGGTCCTTCCCGGATCTTTACGGCAAAAAGACATCTGCGAATCCGGCCGGAAACAGCTCCGCTATAAAATCCGGAAAAGTTTCCGGAAAAACATCCGCAAAAATATCCAAAAAAACATCCGCAAAAACTTCCGGGAATGCTTCCGGGAAAGCTTCCGGAAAACGCGGCGTGACGGCAGAGCAAAAGGCCCGTGCGCCCTTCGAACTATTTACAAACGGTCATTATAAAACCGGTGCCTTATGACACCGGGTGATTAACAGATATGAATGCATACGCAGTTTCTCTTTCAAAATATGTGAATACGGGCATTCTGGTGCTCTTTACCCTGCTGTCCTATGTGGGACTTCCCCTCAGGCAGGGCGCGGCACGCCGCGCGATCGAGATCACCCAGCGCCTGCTGCTGGCCGCCTTTTTGGTCAATGCGAATATGACCATTGCCTGGCTGACGAAAGGAGATGCAGCCAGGACGCTGGCCCTTTTGTGTGCCATGGAAATCCTGTTCATGATCTCCTTTATGGTCCTCTACAGGATCGTCCACGAAATGGCTAACATGATGCTGTTCAACAACATCTGCATGCTGCTTTCGGTCGGCTTTGTGATCATTTCCAGGATCGCCTATTACGGGACTGAGGAAGAGATCGAATACCGGCCGGGAGAACCGATCAAACAGTTTGTGATGGCTTCCTTCGGCCTGATGCTCATGCTGGTGATTCCCTTTTTTCGCCGGTTTTTTGACTCACTGCGACACATGGGAATCATTTTTGCGGCCCTCGGAATCGCGGCGCTGGCGGGAGTGCTTTTGCTGAGCGCAGCCACCAACGGCGCACAGATCACCTATACCCTCGCGGGATTCACATTCCAGCCGTCGGAGTTTGTCAAGATCCTGTACATATTGATGCTGGCAGGTCTTCTGAGCGGCGAAGTGACTAAGCAGAGGGCATTCCTGGTCACGATCCTGGCCATTATACATGTCGGGATACTTGTACTCTCCAGAGATCTGGGAAGCGCCCTGATCTTCTTCGCGGTCTATCTGCTGATGATGTTTCTGGCCACCGGCAGATGGACGGTGCTGTTTGGAGGCGTAGGTCTGGGAGCAGCGGGTGCTGTTATCTGCTATTTTCTGTTCGCCCATGTACAGACCCGTGTCGCAATCTGGCGCGATCCCTTTGCGGTCATTGATTCCATGGGATACCAGATCGCCCAGGCACTGTTCGCCATCAGCTACGGCGGTCTGTGGGGCGCAGGTCTCACACAGGGAGCTCCGAACAGGATTCCTTTTGTGGAATCGGATTTCATCTTTGCGGCCATTGCCGAGGAGATGGGACTGGTCTTCGCTGTCTGCCTGCTGCTTCTGTGCATCAACTGCTTCCTTCGGATTCTCTTACTGTCGGCGGGGTACTCCAACCGTTTCTTTCAGCTTTTTACCTTCGGCGCGGCGGTCTGCTATATTTTCCAGACATTCCTTACGGTCGGAGGTGAGACAAAGTTTATTCCCCTGACCGGTGTTACGCTGCCTCTTGTCAGTTACGGCGGCAGTTCTGTACTATCGACCCTGATCATGTTCGGACTGATCGAAATGATCTTTATCCTTCACGATGAACGGACTGTGCGGTTCAAACAGCGTTATGAACAGGAACTTATGAACAGCTACTCCGGCGCTCCGGGCGCAGGCGGCGGAATGCGGGGCAGCTATGCCGGCCCCTCCGGCAGTCCGGGCGCAAACGGCGGAATGCAGGGCGGCTATGGCGGCAGTCCGGGCGGCTTCAAAGAAGAATCCGGCCCGGGAGGGAATCCGATCGTAGATTACGAGGATCTTCCTGAGAACTTTCCGGTCAACGGAATCTCCGAAGAGGGGATCTTTGACGATTGACAGACCATTGATATGATAGATCGGTTACCGGTCACGGTGTGACCGGTAACGGTAAATCTGCAGGCCGGTCCTGAAAAGGAATCCTGCAGATCGATAACAGGACTTTGATCAGCGGGGCGCCGCCGGCTGCCGGATGAGAAGGCAGCAAAGAGGATGCCCTGCGGGAGACCTTACTATGTGGAAAAAGAAACAGAACGCGCCGATGGAAGGCGGGATCCGGATCACTGATTCCGGAATCTACAAGCCGGGACCGGACAGCGGAAATGAGGTTATCGTGGAGAGCGTCAGGAAAAAGGCGCGGCGGCAGATCGTTTTTACTGCGGTCATATTTGTGCTGCTCTTCGCCGTGATGACCGGGTATTTCTGCAGCTATGCCATAGTCAACAGGCGCTGGCTTTTTGACAACGATTACAACAACAGAGAGACCCTGCTCGAAGAACACCATGTGCGGGGCAGGATCCTTTCCGCCGACGGAGAGGAACTGGCCTGGTCGGATGAAGATAATAATCGTGTATACCCCTATGGATCGGAGTTCAGCCATGTGATCGGATATGCCACTCTGGGCGGCAGCGGTATTGAGGAATACATGAAATATGAGTTGCTGCATTCCGATATTCCTTTTGAGAGCAAGCTTCAATACGACAGGGAGGAGAGCAAATATCCCGGCAATGATGTCACCACTACACTTGACGTCAGGATGCAGGAGATCGTTTATTCCGCACTGGGAGACGAACGGGGAGCCGTGATCGTCACAGAGCCTTCTACCGGAAAGATCCTTGCCATGGTCTCTAAACCGGATTATGACCCCAATACGATCGAGCAGGATTGGGATTGGCTGCGGACCAATGGCAGCGGTGATTCCCAGCTGCTCAACCGGGTGTCACAGGGCCTGTATCCACCCGGCTCCACTTTCAAGATCGTGGACTCCATTGAATTTCTGCAGGAGGATCCCTCCAACTTCTATGACTTCTCCTACAACTGTGAGGACGGTATCTATCAGAACGGAGAGGAAAGCATCCACTGCTTTGACTATGAACATCACTATGAGCAGAACCTGGAAGCGGCATTCGCACACTCCTGCAACAGCGCTTTTGCCAGTATTGTGACGGAGGAAGTGGATCTGAACCGCTTCCGGAAGACACTGAGAAGACTGCTTTTCGACAGGGAACTCCCCTACGATCTGCCCAGCAGTATCAGCCATTCCCAGCTTCTGGAGGACGGTGATATCAGTACCCACAACCTGATGCAGGTCGCCATCGGACAGGGAAGTACGGAAGTGACTCCCCTGCATATGAACATGATCACCATGGCAGTTGCCAATCGAGGGGAGCTGATGCGCCCCTACCTGGTCGACAGTGTCAACACAGCTGAGGGGAAACTGCTGCAGCAATACTCCGGAAAGTCAGAGGGAAACCTTCTCGATGAAGAGACAGCGGACTACGTCCGCAGGCTCATGCGCGGGGTCACCAGAGTTACGGAAAATGCCGAGGACGGCAGCAGTGTCTGGGGTACTGCAAGTGAATTCAACGGTACGCAGACCTACACAGCCTTCGGCAAGACCGGTACAGCGGAATTCGGAGAGAAGGAGGACGACGAAGAAGATCAGTCCCACGCCTGGTTTACCGGATTTGCAGTCAGCGCGGACAAGGGTGAGGAAGGAGATCCCGATCTTTGCATCACCGTCCTGATCGAGAACGGCGGCGTAGGGAGCGACAGGGCGGTTCCTGTTGCCAAGGACATCCTGGACAGATGGTACGGAGAATATTGACCGGTGTTACAGTTCAGACCCACCTGAAACGCGAGGTGTTTTTCGCGGCATTTCGCGAAAAACCCGAGTACAACGACGAAAATCCCATCGCGTAAGCGATTTGGCTCGATAGGGCGTGAACAGTAACTGACCGGTAACGTTACAGGAAAAAGATTGAAAAGTTTCTTGCTAAGACAGCTCTTGTGTGATAATATTCTAATGTTTGGCATTGAATATATTTTACTGCCCTGCTGAGATGAACAGCAAAACGGCACCGGCAGAGAAAGGATATAGAAGGAATGGGTGTTCTGAGAATCATTGTCACGATTGTTATGATCATTATCAGTGTGATTATGACTATCATCATTCTGATGCAGGAAGGCAAGTCGCAGGGTCTGGGAGCCCTGGCCGGCACCAGCAATAATGATACCTACTGGGGAAGAAACAAAGGAAGAACCATGGAAGGCTTTCTGGTCAAGTTTACGACAGGGCTTTGTGTAGCCTTTTTTGTGCTGGCCATACTGCTGAACATGCATCTGTTCTGATTATCCTGCGTGCTTGAGGAAAAGGATCTTTACAAGCCGGTGCGGCCGGGACTGCATTGTACCGACTGTACCGGCTGTGTGATGACATTCCTGCGGGATCGGGACCCTTTAACAAGAGAAGAACAGTAGATCTGTTCCACAGCTCGTTGTTGGAATGCGTTTTTGACTGCGGCACCCCGGAAGGGTGCTTTTTGTTTTTTTACAGATAATATTTGGAAGGAGGCCCTTGAAATGGCAGATCACAAATCTTATAAGCTGGTGGCCAATAACAAAAAGGCCTACCACGATTATTTTATAGAAGAGAAATATGAATGCGGTATTGAACTGTTCGGTACGGAAGTGAAGTCGATCAGAATGGGAAAATGCAGTATCAAGGAGGCCTATGTCTCCGTTTCCGGCGGGCAGGCATATATAGAGGGAATGAATATCAGCCCCTATGAGAAGGGCAATATTTTTAACCGTGAGCCTCTCAGAAGAAGGCGTCTCTTACTGCATAAAAGCGAGATCCTGCGTCTGCAGGGCCAGGTTCAGACCAAGGGATACACGATCATGCCCCTGCAGGTTTATTTCAAAAAGGGACTGGTCAAGATCGAGATCGGTCTTGCCAGGGGCAAAAAGCTCTATGACAAGCGGGATGATCTGCGCAAAAAAGCGATCCGCCGTGAGACGGAGCGCGAGTATCGGGAGCAGCTCAAACTGTAGACAGACAGGACGCAAAGCCCCGTTTCCTGTGCGCAGGACTCGCAGGCGGGTCCTGCATTATGGATTGCAGTGCACGATGCATTGCAGTGCACAAAAAATGAAAAACGGATGATTTCCGATGGGAAAACATCCGTTTCATAAGAGCAGGTGGCGGGAATCGAACCCGTCTCCCCAGCTTGGGAAGCTGGTATTCTACCGATGAACTACACCTGCAGGGGATTGTGCGAGCACAAATGTATTATATCAGAAAAATGAGACATTGCAAGTAAAAAACAAGGAATAAAGTATATAAGATGTCGGATCCTAAAGATATCGCAAAAGAGAATAAGCGAGAAGAAAAACTGCAGGCTAAACGAAATAAAGCTGTGAGAAAAGCCGAGAAAAAAGCTGAGAAAAAGGCTGAAAAAAAGGTCAATGCCGCAGAGGCGGCAGCAGGCAGGAAGAAGAGAAGACGACGCGCCCGTTCCCAGACCAAGCTGTTTGCGGGTCTGGCAGTTCTGGCAGCGACGATTGCAGCCCTGCTTTTTTTCAGTGAATTCTGGGCCTTTACGACATGGGCCGGCCTGAAGATGGACGAGATCATTTACCATCTGCGGGCGCCTCTTGAGGGCACAGGCGGCGGAATGCTGGAAAAATACTTCATGAGGTGTGTCCTGCCTTCCGTGATGATCATGCTGAGCATTTTCTTTATGATCGTGCACACACGGCACGCAGCCAGGGCGCGGGGGCTTTTTGTCAAGCGTACGATCATCGGAGCTTCCATATCACTGGTGATCTGCCTGGTAGTAGGTGTGGTCAAACTGGACCTGATCAGATACATGCGGGACCAGATGCAGGATTCCACTTTTATAGAGGATAACTATGTCGACCCTAAAAAGACGTCACTCACTTTTCCGGAGAAAAAGAGAAATCTGATCTATATCTATCTGGAATCGATGGAGATGACCTATACTGATGCGCAGAGCGGCGGCTCCTTTGATCAGAATATAATCCCTGAACTGACTGAACTGGCCCTGGAAGAGGATACTTTCAACGGAGGCAGCAGTCAGCTGAACGGCGGCCATGTCATGCCCGGATCCACCTATACCATGGCGGGTATCTTTACCCAGTCGTCGGCTCTTCCGCTCAAGATGGATCTTGGCGAGGAGTTTACGGATACACGCGGCTCCTTCAACAAGATGAATACCCAGGATTCTTTTTTCTCAGGAGTTACCACACTTGGGGACATCCTGGACGGAGAGGGGTATAACCAGGCCTTCATGATGGGGTCGGATGCCACCTTCGGCGGCCGCAGACTTTATCTGACGGAGCACGGAGATTACGAGATCTGTGACTACAAGTGGGCTGTCGAGAAGGGTCTGATCCCCCCGGATTACTATGTCTTTTGGGGATACGAGGACGAGAAACTCTTTTCTTACGCCAAAGACAAGGTGCTGGAGCTTGCTGAACAGGAGGAACCCTTTAATTTCTCCATGCTCACGGTCGATACACACTTTGAGGATGGCTACCGCTGTGATCTTTGCAGGGATGATTTTGAAGGAAATCAGTATGCCAATGCGATGGCGTGTTCCAGCCGCCAGGTGAACGAGTTTATCCGCTGGGTCCAGGAACAGGATTTCTACGATAATACGACGATCGTCCTCAACGGCGATCATCTGACAATGGACAGTGATTTCTGTATCAATGTACCTGCTTCCTATGACAGGAGGACCTACACTGCCTTTATCAATTCGGCCTGTGAGCCTGCTGATCCTTCGCGAGCGCGCAGTTACACAACACTGGACAATATGCCGACTACGCTGGCAGCCATGGGCGTCGAGATCGAAGGAGACCGTCTTGGCCTTGGCACAAACCTCTATGGAACAAAGGATACACTTCTTGAGACCTATGGCATGGAGGAGTTTTCTGATCTTCTGAGCAAGAAGAGTTCCTTTATGCAGGAACTTGCCAATATCGACATCTACGATGAAGATCTGCTGCGGGCACAGGGACTGGCGCCGACGGCAGCGATTGAGATTTCGGAAATCGACCGGGAAGAGGGAACCCTGTCCTTCTCCGTATCGGACTTCAAAAACATTTATGAAAAGATTGCCTCAGTGGAGGTAGAAGCATGGGACAACGATCATCCGGATGATGTGGTCCACATGAAGATGAAGAAGGAAAAGAAAAACTATTATACATGTGATCTTTCCGGCTTTGCCCTGCCGGGGGAGACGATCGAAGTGAAAGACGATGGGGAGACCGGAGAGAGCACGGAAGGTACAGAGGATTGGGAAAGCGCAGACGACCTTCTTTCCGAAGAGCCGGAAAATGCCTCAGAGTCTTACGAGGATATGGCAGATCCGGACAAAGAGGCGGAGAAGGGAAGTGACCTTGAAGAGACAGAACGCAAAGAGATCCGGGAAAACGGCGCGGAATATGCGGAAGAAAGCGAGGATGCTGTTCCCGGAGGAAGGGACGGATCTGCAGTAACCAAAGGACTGAACTTCAAATCCTGTAATGTCTATGTATACGCAAACGGAAAATCGGGACGCCGCTATGAAGTAGGCCGTATGACGGGAGATCTGACCCTGCGTACAGGAGATATTTATGAATATCTGGAGCTCCTGAAGCAGAACGGCCAGTACAGCATCTTTGTGACCATCCGGGATGACGGCACCAGAGAGATCACCACAGAACTGCAGGAAAAACTTGCCGCGCTCGGGCTCGAGGAGACGCTTCCCGGGCATTACCGCTGGAGCTATTACGGGATCCTGATCCCCGGTCAGGACAAGATTGAGGAGATCGGCGAAAAGGAGCTGAGCTGTACGGGAACACTTCCGGACGGCGCGGAATATTCTGTCATCAGCCAGGGCGGCCTGTCCGGCGCCGGAGGAGGAGCGAACTTTGTCATTTATGACAATGAGCATTCTGTCGTTGCGGACAGCGTGGAGTTCAATACCTATGACGGACTCGGTGCCCGCAGGAAGGAACCGTCTCTCCAGACTGCTCAGTAATATTGCAAATGTAAAAAGGCTGTGTTCTTTCGGGAATACGGCCTTTTCTTTGTGACACGGCTCGCGCGATGTGTGTTGCGCTCCGGGCGGACGCGGGCCGGATTGTACCGATCATCATAGACGCTGGCCATTTTGTACCGATCATCATAGACGCCGGCCGGATTGTACCGATCATCATAGACACGGGCTGACTTGTACCGATCATCTTGACACAGCATGTAATTCCATTATAATATTCGGAAACGAACAATATGGAGACGAACATTGTTTCATGCTGCCCCTCCGGCGAGCGGCATAATCGGAAAGAGTAGGGAGTTCATGAATACAGACATTAATTTGCGGATCCTTGACAGGTTCAGACATGTGGGACGGATGCTTCGTGTCGCGGATAACCCGTGTTCCGGCAGCCTCAGAGATCCGGGTTTTGCGGAACCGGTCCAGGATCCGGAACAGGCTTCCGGCAGGAAGGAACTGCATCCTGTCAAAGGCGTTCTTAAAAGAGATGTCGTGCTGCCGTTTCTCTTGTGCAGCAGGGACGGGATGAAGCAGAAGGAGATAGCGGATGAGATTCGTGTGAGTCCTTCCACGCTGTCTGAGATGATCGACAGGCTTGTAGAAGACGGATTTGTAGAGCGGAAGCCTGATTCGGAGGATCGCAGAGTGAAGAGGCTCTGCCTGACGGAAAGCGGAAGAGACAGGGCTGAATACATGCTCAAACAGTTGACTGCCATACTTGAGAGGATGTTTATCAATCTTGATACCGGAGAAAAAGAGGAACTGATCCGGCTAGAACATGGAAGGAGCGGGTCTCTACAGGAGTGATGGTCATTTGCCTTGCAGCAGTTTCATTTTCCGGCTGCGGTAAGAAGGCAGAGGAGGCAAAAGTCCAGCTGACCCGTGTTGAGACGCAGGCGGCTTCTACAGGAACACTGGAAGTCACGGGAACCTATATCGGAACTGTGGCGCCCTACAATTCCGTAAATGTGACCCCTCTTGTTGCGGGGACAGTTCAGTCGGTAAATGTAAAGGTCGGAGACAAGGTCAAAGCAGGGGATATTCTCTGCCAGTTTGACTCCAAGGCGGCCGATCTGCAGCTGCAGAGCGCAGAAGATGCTGTCAACAGCGCAAAAGCCGGCAAAGATGCGGCCAAAGATCAGATCCGCGCGGCCAAAAAGCAGGCGGAAGCATCGATCACCTCCATGGAAGGACAGATCAAGACGCTCCGTGCCCAGAAAGAATCTTCTGAAGAGCAGCTCGAACAGCTCAACAGCTCTCTTTCCGATCTGAAAAAAGCTATGGATACGGCCCGGGAGGCCTACTTGGCTGCCAAGGAAATCTACGACAGTGCAAATGCGCTCTATATTCAGTACCAGGCATTTCTCTCTGCCAATCCGGACTGCGCGACAACGGCGGGGCTGACCGCGGCTGCCATGCCTCCGATACCTCAGGCGCCTGCTGCAAACACGGAAGACGCTTCACAGGGCGGATCTGAGGCTGCTGCAGCGGAACCTGCGCAGGAAGAGCCGCAGATCAGCCAGGGCGATCTGGAAAAGCAGCAGACGGCGGCAGAACTGCTTGAGGCACTGGGCGAGATCCCGCTGACGGTGGAATATCTGACAGAAGCCGGACTGAATACACTCAAGGATCAGATGGAGCAGGCCGAGACTGCCAGCTCTACAGCTGCGTCCGGATACGGGTCAGCTTCTTCTTCCATTACACAGCTGGAGTCTGCGATCGCACAGCTGGACGCCCAGATCGACGCTCTCAAGGATAATATTGACGCAGCCGAAGACGCGGCGGATGCGGCGGGAGGAACAGGTGCATATGACGCCCAGATCAAGGCTGCCCAGACCGGTGTGGAATCCGCCCAGTATCAGAAGGATCTGTATACAGTGACTGCTCCCATTGACGGCGTTATAGAATCCGTGAATGTCAAGGAGAATGAGGCTTCCGCCCAGGGATACCCTGCCTTTACGATTTCCGACAAGGAAGCCATGGAGGTCTCCTTCTATGTCCCCGAAGATGTGCGGGATTATCTGAAAGCCGGTGATGAAGTCCAGGTGGAAACATCTGCCGGAAATGTCAAGGGACG
>ONXK01000017.1 GCA_900321785.1 uncultured Lachnospiraceae bacterium
AAGTGACAGGGATGTCAAGGGGAGGTACCGCGTAATATATGATCAGACTCAGTGAAAAAAAAGACTGCTGCGGGTGCGGCGGGTGCAGCAATGCCTGCCCCGTCCACTGTATTGAGATGAAGGCTGATGCGGAAGGGTTTCTGTACCCGGAAGTAGATGAAGCGGCCTGTATCGGATGCGGTCTGTGTGAACGGGTATGTCCGGTGCTGCGTGCGGAAGAGGATATTCCTTTTTCGCAGGCAGCATATCTTTTGCAGTACAGAAATGAAAAAGTACGCCGGCAGAGCACATCCGGCGGTGCTTTTACGGCCATCGCCCGGTATGTGACAGACCGGGGCGGCGTCGTCTATGGTGCCGCTTTTGATGAGAATCTGCGGGTACATCATACTTCCGCGACATCTCCTGCGGGTCTGCAGATCTTCCGCAACAGCAAATATGTCCAGAGTGACACCGAAAAGACGTTTACAGAAGTCCGTGCGCATCTGCGCGCCGGCAGGTTGGTCTGCTACAGCGGAACGCCCTGCCAGATCGAGGGACTTTTGTCCTTTCTGATGCCCAAAGTCCCCGAGAAGACAGAAGCGGCGGATGCGGCAAAAGACATGGCGGACGGATCTGATGCAAATGCGGAAAAAAAGAGCGATCCGCTCCTCGACAGGCTGATCACTGTGGATGTGGTCTGTCATGCAGTTCCTTCCCCCCTGGTATGGGAGAGGTACCTGGAAATGCAGAGAAAGAAGCTGGGGACAGGGATCTCGGACGCAAAGTTCCGCGACAAGCACTTCGGCTATAATTATTCAACGATGACGCTCCTCGATGAAAGGGGGCAGGAACGCTATGTGCAGGGAATTGACACCGACCAGATGCTGCGGGCATTTTTCTCCGACATCTGCGACCGGCCTTCCTGCTATGAATGCGCCTTTAAAAAGCGTTACAGAAAGAGTGACTTCACCATATGGGACTGCTATCCGGTCTATGCCTTCGACGCGAAGCTGGATGATGACAAGGGCACATCCCGCGTCCTGATCCACTCGGACAAGGGCCGCAGGATATTTGAGGAGATCCGGGAGAGATGCCGTGTCCTGGAGGTGGATCCGGACCGTCTCACTGACGGCGTTCGGGAGATGTTCCACAGCGTAAACGGCAACCCGCGCCGGGAAGAGTTTTTTGAAGATGCGGCCTGTATGGAGGCGGAGAGTTTCTTCAACAAGTATTTCCCTTCTTCGGCCAGAGTCAGGCTGGAGCGCACGGCCCGCAGGGTCTGCTACAGGACCGGGGTCTATGGGGTGGCCAAGCGCGTCGCAAGAAAGATCCTGAGAAAAGACTGACGGGATCCGTCCTTGATCCATAAGGAGTATGGATATATGAATGAGTCAGCAGAAAAGCATGTAAATCATGTAAATATAGATGAGACCTCTGATGTGCCTGCCGTCAGTATTATCGTACCGGTCTACAAGGTGCCGGAGCAGTATCTGCGCAAGTGCGCCGAGAGCTGTATCGCGCAGACACTGCGGAATATTGAGATCCTGCTGGTAGATGACGGCTCTCCCGATCAGTGCGGGAGTATCTGTGATGAATATGCGGCAAAGGACAGCAGAGTCCGCGTGATCCATAAGGAGAACGGGGGCCTCTGCAGTGCACGCAATGCCGGCTTTGCCGCTGCCCGCGGCGAGTGGATCATGTTCGTAGACGGCGACGACTGGATCGACGCCGATATGTGTGAACAGATGCTGGAACCCGGTGTCCGGGAGAATGTTGACCTGGTCATGTGCGGCATCACAAGAGAATACGGGCATTCCTCGCAGGAGTATAAATTCTACCTGCGTGATTATGCGGCCTGCAAAAAGGTCTATACAGGGAAGGAATGCAAGTGGCTGCAGCAGCAGCTTCTGGTATACAACTGCAATATTGCTGTCGCCTATTCGAAGCTGATCCGCAGAAAGCTCCTTGCAGATCATCAGATCGTGCATGATGAGGCCCTTCGGCAGGGGGCAGAGGGACTGGAATTCAACATCCGTCTTTTCGAGCAGATCGAGAGTGCCCTCTTTATCAACAGGCCTTTTTATCACTATCTGTATAATGAGAATTCTATTTCTTCCTCTCACAGCGAGGAGAACCACCGCTTTGTGATCCGCTGTTTTGAGAAGATCCGCGACCTGATCGAGGCCAGCAGCAACCGGGACAGACTGGTCCCCTGGTTCGACAACCGGCTTCTGTATGTGATCATCACGACAGCGATCAGCGGGTATTTTAATCCGGATAACCCTGCTCCTTTTTCGGAGAAGAAAAAGGGCTATGCGGCATATCTGCAGCAGCCCATCGTGCAGCAGGCGCTGAAGACAGAGAACCTCCGCGGACTCTCCAGACAGAGACGCATCGTGCTGTTTTTGATCAGGCACAGGCAGTTCCGGGCACTGGATGCCATGGGCCGTGCCAGAAAATGGCAGAAAGAGCATTTATAAAGACTTTTTGACAGAGCCTGCCGCGCAAAACCCCGGGTAATGACGGATCGTTACAATTCACGGTGTGACCAGATTAGTAACGCCGGATCATTATTGCCCGGCTGCGAACAGGATCCGGCTGCGAACAGGATCCGGCTGCAAACAGAATCCGGCTGCAGGACAGGATCCGGCTGCGGGACAGGCATATGAGGTACTATCAATGGGAAATATTCTGCAAAAATACCGGAAGATGTCCGTGCAGGTGCGGGCTTCCTTCTGGTTTCTGATCTGTTCTTTTTTGCAGAAGGGCATTTCTTCTATCACAACTCCGATTTTTACGAGACTGCTGACGACGGATGAGTATGGTCAGTACGGTGCGTTTAATTCCTGGCTGGGCATTATCACCATTTTTGTGACCCTGAATCTTTTTTATGGTGTATACACCCAGGGACTGGTGAAATTTGAAGAGGAGAGGGCTGTTTATTCGTCCAGTCTGCAGGGACTGACACTGACCATGTGTCTGGCATGGACGGCTGTCTATCTTCCCTTTCGGGATTTCTTTAACCGGTTTTTCTCGCTGACAACGGTCCAGATGCTGGCCATGCTGGTCATGATTTGGTCGACGGCAGCCTTCAATTTCTGGGCTGCGGAGCAGCGTGTGACCTACAGCTACAGGTTGCTTGTCATCCTGACACTTCTGGTGTCTGCGGCAAAGCCCGCTGTTGGCATTTTCTTTGTGATCCATGCCGAGGACAAGGTGACGGCAAGGATTCTGGGCCTTGCCCTTGTAGAACTGGTCGGATACAGCGGACTGTTTATTGTCCAGATGATCCGGGGAAAAGTCTTTTATTCCGGCAGGTTCTGGCGATATGCGGTTCTGTTTAACCTGCCCCTTGTGCCGCATTATCTGTCGCAGACGGTACTTGCGAGTGCGGACAGGATCATGATCCGCGATCTGGTCGGAAGGAGCGAGGCGGGTATTTATAACCTGGCCTACCAGATCTCGCTGTTAATGACGCTCTTTAATACGGCGCTCTCCCAGACCCTGAGCCCGTGGATCTACCAGAAGATCAAGGCTGGCAGGGCAAAGGAGGTCTCGCGGATCGCTTTTCTGGCAATGGGGCTCATCGCCTGTGCCAACCTTCTTTTGATGCTCCTTGCGCCGGAGGCAGTGGCCATCTTTGCGCCCAAGGCTTATTACAATGCGATCTATGTGATCCCGCCGGTTTCTATGAGCGTGTTCTTCATGTTCAGTTATGACCTTTTTGCAAAATTTGAATTCTATTTTGAAAAGACTTCTTTCATCATGGTCGCCAGCGTCGCAGGAGCCCTGCTCAACCTGGTCACCAACTATATTTTCATCCAGAAGTACGGCTATTATGCGGCGGGCTACACAACCCTGTTCTGCTACCTGGTCTATGCCGGCGGACATTACCTGATGATGAACCGGGTCTGCGACCGGTATATGGACGGAATCCGGCCTTTTCCTGCTGGACAGTACTGGACCCTGGCTCTGGCTTTTATGGCAGCGGGATTTGTACTGCTGTTCACCTATCAGTCCAGGATCCTCCGCTATGGACTGATCCTGGCGGTGATCATCCTGGCAGTGATCTTCCGCGAGCGTGTAAAGGAAGTTGTCAGGAGCCTGGCGGATATCCGGAAAGCCGGGAAAAAGAAGTGAGTGGACTGCCGGATCTGCATGAACCGGCTTTGATGTGTTCTGATGTCAGCCGCGGCATGAACCGGTTGTGACCGGCAAAGGTGTCTTCACACGCCCGGCGGGGCTCTGTCAGAGACGTGAGGTGACTTCTGTCACCGGGAGGGATCTATGAAAAGCCCGGAAGATTTAATTTCTGTTGTTGTTCCGGTTCATAATGTAAAAGCCTATCTGCGCATGTGTGCGGAGAGCATTTTTTCCCAGACATTCCGAAATCTGGAGATCATTTTCGTGGACGACGGTTCCACGGACGGAAGTGAGAAAATCTGCGATGCCCTGGCAGAAGAGGACAGCAGAGTCCGCGTGATCCACCAGGAGAATAAAGGCGTTTCTGTCGCCCGCAACACAGGAATCGATGCCTGCACGGGTTCTCTGATCTATTTTGTGGACAGTGATGACGCCATCTCTCCGGTTACCATCGCTCACCTCTGGACGGCTCTGATCCGTACAAATGCCGACGCTGCGGTCGGCGACTTTATGCGGTTCAGCGAGATGCAGGTCCCGAATGAGCGCAGGAAATTTACCTTCGAGACGATCGATACCGAGGAGACACTGCGTAGAATGCTCATGAATGAGGGCTTCGGGCATCAGCCCTGGGGAAAACTCTTCCGCCGCAGTCTGTGGGAGACAAAGCGCTTTCCGCCCGGCATTGTGTATGAGGACTACGATCTCCTCTATGACCTGATGCTCTGTGTGAAAAAGACTGCAGTGGTCTCCGATGCCATGTACTATTACAGGATGCAGGCGGATTCGATCATGCATCAGAAGATCGACGAGAACAAGCTGTCCATCCTGGATACGGCAGACCGCGTGACAAGGACCGTCTCCGAAGCCTATCCTTCTCTGCGGGGACCCGCTGTACGTCTGCAGGTCGTCAGCTATATGCGTTTTCTTTCGGACCTGCTTGAGACTGATTACAACCTCTTCCCGGAAGCCCAGAAGAAGCTGATCGACACAGTGCGGGGACTGAAGAAAGAATTCCTGCGTGCGCCCGGCGTCCGCAGAGCGGATAAAATGAAGCTGCGGGCCCTGATGACAGGAAAACGGGCCTTTTATCTGATGTATAAAGTGTTTGACCTCAAGAATAAAAAAGTGGTCTGACCCCGTCCGGTCCTGCTGAAAATGCCCGGAACTCAAATGCCCCGGGAACCCAAATGCCCCGGGAACCCAAACGCCCCGGGAACCCAAAAGCCCGGGATCCCAATGAGCCGGGCGGGACGAAAAATCCGGTTTTCGCCCTGGCCAAAACGTTTGGGAGAAACGGGGCGCAGAAAGCAGACCGGCCTGTGAGCAACGTATTGAGAGGTACAGAGGAGCTGTGATCCCTTATCTTGCGACTTTTGCAATTTCCATATTGTTTTGCGCCGCCGGAGAGTGGGAGCTTCAAAAGAGAAGGAAGGCCGGCTTTTTTCTGTGTGCCGTGTCGGTGATCTTTCCGGTCGTGCTGGCGGCAGCCAGGGAGTATACGGTCGGAACGGACGTTTTGACCTATGGAAACTATGTTTTCCAGGGCGCGCTCAAAGCACAGAGTCCCGGCAGCTTTCTGCGGTCTCGAAAGGACATAGAACTGCTCTATAAGGCACTGGCCTATGCGGTCTCGCGGGTCACCAACAACCCGCACTGGTTTTATTTTGCGACGGCACTGATCATCTGCGCCCTTACCATGTGGGGCCTTTTGTACTACAGGCGATGGTGTTCTGTCACGCTGGCATGGTCCTGTTTCCTCTTTCTTTTTTACGGAGATACGCTCAATACAATGCGTCAGTGTCTGGCGCTGGCGGTCGTCTTCGCGGCCTTTCCTTTTTTCCTGGAAAAGAAGTATCTGCGCTTCGCGATCCTGAGTGTGATCGCGATCCTTTTCCATGTGACCGGAATCATAGCCCTGGCTCTGCCGGTGATCTATGTTTTTATGGAAGTACTGCCTCCCCGCTGGCTGCAGTTTTTGCTGATCATAGCCTGTGTCGGCATGATCCTGTTCTACAGCCCGATCCTGCGGCTCGTTCTGGAGATGAAGATCCTGCCGGCCAAATTTTCCAGATATATGGCAAAAGGCCTTGCCCTCGCCGTGAAACCGACGATCCTGCGCCTGCCTTTCCTGATTCCCATCGTCTTTTACTATGACCGTTTCTGCGGCTTTGAAGAAGTGACGAGGGCTCCTGTTGTCTTTCCGACGGATGCCGCAGAGAAATGCAGCGCTTCTCAGGCCCCTGTGCCCGGTTCACTGCAGGATGCGGAAGCCTTCTGGGAGGAAAGGGAAGAAAGCAGGAAAAAGACCAAGACCCAGGTCCTGGGCATGTTTGCCGTGATCATGCTTCTCATGGAAATCTGCACGGTGCAGCTGCGCAGTGTCCGGCCGGCTCTGTATCGGATCAGCTTTTATTTTGGCTGCTTCAGATTTATCGCCTATTCCCGCCTGGTAAAGATCCTCCGCAGGGACAACCGTGTCATTGTCACGGCAGTTCTGTTTCTGTATCTTGCCGCTTTGTGGTATTATCAGAATGTGGTGCAGGGGAACAATCAGATCTATCCCTATGTTTATTCCCCCGGCTGGTTTGAGCGGATGATCCCGGTAACGCCTGCCGGCTGACAATAACACAGTGTCGTTACACCGTGTCATTACCGGAAATATATTCGCGGGCGGGAGATCACTGCCCCGGAATATACAGGATGTAAAGGTCAAAAGCTGGTAAAAGGGACGCAGACCCATGGCAAACTTTTGACTTCAACATCATATATGCAGCTTCTGCTGCAAAGATCTAACTGAATTGAAAGGACTAGATAATTTATGAAAAGAGAAAGCGGAATTCTGTATCCGGTGTCATCCCTTCCTTCCCGATTCGGAATCGGGTGTTTTTCAAAAGAAGCCTATGAATTCATCGATTTTCTGAAGGAAGCAGGCCAGTCCTACTGGCAGGTCCTGCCCCTTTGCCAGACAGGCTTTGGCGATTCTCCCTATCAGTCGGTGTCCTCTTTCGCGGGCAACCCCTATTTCATCGACCTGGAGACACTCATTGAAGAAGGGCTGCTGACATGGGAGGAAGTGAACGGGTTTGATTTCGGCGGCGACCCCGAAAAGGTCGATTACGGCGCACTCTACAACAACCGCTACACCGTCCTCAGGATCGCCTTTGAGCGTTTCCGTTCTCTTGAAAACTCCGACAGCCACAGCGCCTATCATACGGAGTATCAGGAATACCTGGAGAAAGAGCATTACTGGCTTTTTGACTATGCCCTCTATATGGCGCTCAAGAAAAAATACCAGGGAAAGTCCTGGACAGACTGGGAGGACGGGGAGCGTCTTCGCAGGAAAAGAGCACTGACAGCTGTGGCAAAGGAACTTTCAGACGATATCGATTTCTACCGCTTCCTGCAGTTTGAGTTTGACCGCCAGTGGAAAAAGCTCCACGCATACGCGACAGAGCAGGGGATCAGGATCATCGGCGATATCCCCTTCTATGTGGCGATGGACAGTGCGGCGACCTGGGCCCACGCGGACATTTTCCGTTTCGACAAGGACCTTGTCCCGACCGTCGTCGCAGGCTGCCCTCCGGATGCTTTCTCCCCGACCGGACAGCTCTGGGGCAACCCTGTCTATGACTGGAAAAAGCTCAAGAAGAACGGATACAGCTGGTGGATCAATCGCTTCGCCCGCAACTTTGAGTTCTATGATGTGGTCCGTCTCGATCACTTCAACGGCTTTGCAGAATACTATGAAGTACCCTACGGCGATGAGACCGCGGAAAACGGCAAGGTCGTCAAAGGCCCCGGCATTGATTTCTTTAATGCTGTGAAAAAAGAACTCGGAGACGTCGCGATCATCGCAGAGGACCTGGGCAACATCACGCCCGAGACAGAAAAGCTTCTGGAAGGCACCGGCTATCCCGGAATGAAGGTGCTTCAGTTTGCCTTTGATCCCAGCGAGTCCAGCTATTACCTGTCCTACAACCATGTGAAAAATGCCGTTGTCTACACCGGCACCCATGACAATACGACGACCCGCGCCTGGATCGAGCAGTGCAGTGACCACGACCGTGATTTCGCCCGCCGCTTCATCCATTCCGAGTACACGGATTACGGCGCCTTCACCTGGGACTTCATCCGTGAAGCCTTCCGCAGTGTCTGTGATCTGTGCATCATCCCCATCCAGGACTTCCTGGTCAAGGGCGAGGAGGCACGCCTCAATACTCCCGGAACGGCCCAGGGCAACTGGCAGTGGCGCGTTGTGCCCAACCTTCTGTCCCATGAGCTGGCACAGAGCATTTATGATCTGACTAAGACCTACGGCCGTCTTCCCAAGCCGGATCCGGTCAGCGGCAAGGACTCGAAAGCAGCGAAAGCAAAAAAGTAAAAAACAGGTACCGGATGATATACTCTGCAAAGAATGATCGGGATGGGATAAAGGAGGAAAAGGAAAGAGAATGAATGAATTACAGAAGAGAATACTGGACATCTTTAAAATCGTTGCCGGAATCTGTAAGGACAATGATATAACCTATTACGCGATCGGCGGCACAGCGATCGGCGCGGTGCGGCATCAGGGCTTTATTCCCTGGGATGATGACCTTGACATTGCCATCCCCATCGAGCAGTATGACCGTTTTATCGAGGTCGCCCGTGAGCAGCTGCCGGAGGGACTGATCGTCATGACTCCCTCCGATATAGAGCATTATGCCTCCTTTTTCATCAAAGTCGTTGATACCAGGACGACTCTGATCGAAAATTACGCAAAGGCTTTCCCTGATGCTTACTATGGTGTATATATAGATATTATGCCCCTGGCAGGTGTTCCGGCTCCGGGAAAGGAGCGCAAAAAATATCTCAAGATGTGGAAGTGGACCGCCATGCTCAATTTTGCGAGACGGTTTCCGGTCAGCCGCATGAAGACGCGCCCCAGAGTTGCTGTCTGCAGAATGATGAAACCTCTCCACAAGAAGATCCCCTTCGATTACTTTACAAAAAAAATGTATGAGGAATATCGGAAGAGACCTTATTTTAAATCGGAATACACCGGCTATGTATGGGGTATACATCTGCCCAGGCTGATCTTTACCACAGATACCTTCGGAGAGGGCAGGGAGATGCCTTTTGAAGATACCGTGGTGAACTGCCCCGCCAGAGTGGAGGATTATCTGTCACAGCAGTTCGGCAATTATATGGAACTTCCGCCCGAGAGCGAACAGGTCCGCAAACATCCCGGCTTCCTCGATCTGGACACTCCTTTTATAGAATATAAAGAGGGCAGAAAATCCTTTAGATAATCGCAAAAGAGAAAACAGACAGTGAATCTTCAGAAAAAAGGTTACAGGTAACGAAAAAAGAGACTGAGGAGGCTGTCAAACAGAAAGGTACAGGGAATCGAAAGATGGTAATCGGATATACAACAGGTGTTTATGACCTCTTCCATGTCGGCCATTTGAATCTGCTCAAGAACGCCAAGGGGATGTGCGATAAGCTGGTCGTCGGCGTCACCGTGGATGAACTGGTCCATTACAAGGGGAAAGACGCCATCATTCCCTTTGAGGACCGTATCGAGATCATCCGCTCCTGCAGATATGTGGATGCAGCAGTCCCGCAGTATGATATGGACAAACTGAAGGCCTGCAAGAAGCTGGGTGCTTCCTATCTCTTTGTGGGAGACGACTGGTACGACACGGAAAAGTGGAACAAGTACGAGGAGGAATTCGCCAAAGAAGGGATCAAGATCATCTATTTCCCTTATACCAAGGGCGTTTCCAGTACAAGGATCAACGAGGCTCTCCACCATGCGGGCACGGAAGATCCCGGAGACAAAAAGGCATAAGCAAAGACTCGATTGCGGGTCTTATGCGGCGAATGCCGCGACAGTGGGCAAAAAGCGAAGCGTTTGCGAGCCGGTCGGCATGGAGCATTGCATCCCGACCAAACCCACAACAGTTCGAATAATGGAAATCAGGTCCGTCAAAGGCGGCGGCCGACAGGAGAGGGGGACACCGGATTGCGGTGTACCCCGGTTTCTGTCGGCCTTTTTTCGTATGATAAAGTCAATTGATACAGCCAATTGACATTGATACAGCCAATTGATGCAGCTATTGACATTGATACAGCCGATTGATACAGACAATTTACACAGTGAAAAAAGGTAAAAATACGAACAAGTACATGAAAAGTTTATAAAAATGCACCTGACCGGCAATTTTCCATAGATTTTTTCAAAAAGCCTGTATATAATGAGGAATGGCAAATTTTTAGCAGGTTAGGAGCATGGCTGCGGAACCGGGCAGGAGAACTGCCGGCCGGCTTCCGTAAGGCACTGTTGGCGGAAAAGTGCTGCCGCCAGAGAGGAGAGTAAATGCCCCAGAGAACTGACATCCATAAGGTACTGATCATCGGATCCGGTCCGATCGTCATCGGACAGGCGTGTGAATTTGACTACTCGGGGACGCAGGCTTGCAAGGCTTTGCGGAGCCTGGGATACGAGATTGTCCTGGTGAATTCAAATCCGGCGACAATCATGACTGACCCGGAGATGGCAGACAGGACTTATATCGAGCCCCTGAATGTTGACAGGGTCACACAGATCATCAAAAAAGAGCGCCCCGATGCGTTGCTTCCCAATCTCGGAGGACAGTCCGGACTGAACCTCTGTGCGGAACTCTACAAGGAAGGCGTTCTGGACAAATACAATGTCAAAGTCATCGGCGTTCAGGCGGATGCCATCGAACGCGGCGAGGACCGTATTGAATTCAAGAAGACAATGGATATGCTGGGCATCGAGATGGCGCGCAGCGAAGTATCCTACAGTGTAGAAGAGGCACTGGCGATCGCGGACAAACTGGGATATCCTGTGGTCCTGCGCCCCGCCTATACCATGGGCGGCGCCGGCGGCGGCCTCGTCTACAATAAAGAAGAACTGAAAACTGTCTGCGCCCGCGGTCTGCAGGCTTCCCTGATCGGTCAGGTTCTGGTTGAGGAGTCCATCCTCGGCTGGGAAGAGCTCGAGCTGGAAGTCGTTCGCGACAAGGACAACAACATGATCACTGTCTGCTTCATCGAGAACGTTGACCCCGTCGGCGTCCACACCGGTGATTCCTTCTGCACGGCTCCCATGCTGACCATCGACGAGGACCTGCAGAAAGAGCTGCAGAAGCAGGCCTACAAGATCGTCGAGCACATCGGCGTCATCGGCGGCACCAACGTGCAGTTTGCGCATGACCCCAGGACCGGCCGTGTGATCGTGATCGAGATCAATCCCCGCACTTCCCGTTCCTCTGCCCTGGCCTCCAAGGCGACCGGCTTCCCCATCGCCCTGGTCTCCGCAAAGCTTGCCACAGGACTGACTCTGGCGGATCTTGAGGATTCCCGTTTCGGAACACTGGACAAATATGTTCCCACCGGCGATTTCGTCGTCGTCAAGTTCGCCCGCTGGGCATTTGAAAAATTCAAAGGTGTAGAGGACAAGCTGGGCACGCAGATGCGCGCAGTCGGCGAAGTCATGAGCATCGGCAAGACCTACAAGGAGGCCTTCCAGAAGGCGATCCGCTCCCTGGAGAAAGGCCGCTACGGTCTGGGCCATGTCAACGGCTATGATCAGATGTCCCTCGATGAACTCAGACAGCTCCTGATCAACGTCTCCTCCGAGCGCCACTTCATCATGTATGAGGCGCTGCGCAAGGGTATGACAGTTGATGAGATCTTTGATATTACCAAGGTCAAACACTATTTCATCCGGGAGATGAAGGAACTCGTCGAAGAGGAAGAGGCTCTGGTGAAGGAATTCAAGGGCCGTGTTCCCTCTGATGAGGCTCTGCTCCAGGCCAAGAAAGACGGTTTCTCCGACCACTATCTGGCAGAGATCCTCGGTGTTAAGCAGGATGACATCCGTCACGCCCGCGAAGCGCTCGGCTGCACCGAGAACTGGGAAGGCGTTCATGTCAGCGGCACCCAGGACAGCGCTTACTATTATTCGACTTATATCGGTGAGGACAAGAACCCGATCAGCAGCGACAAGCCCAAGATCATGATCCTGGGCGGCGGTCCCAACCGCATCGGCCAGGGTATCGAGTTTGACTACTGCTGCGTCCATGCGGCACAGTCCCTCAGAAAACTCGGTTTTGAGACCATCATCGTCAACTGCAACCCCGAGACGGTCTCCACCGACTATGACACCTCCGATAAGCTCTATTTCGAGCCTCTGACCCTGGAGGATGTCCTCTCTATCTACAGAAAAGAAAAACCCGTAGGCGTCATCGCCCAGTTCGGCGGCCAGACTCCTCTGAACCTGGCGTCCAAACTGGAAAAAGAGGGCGTCAAGATCCTCGGCACTTCCCCCGCTGTCATCGACCTGGCGGAGGACCGCGATCACTTCCGCGCCATGATGGACAAACTCGGCATCCCTATGCCGGAGGCCGGCATGGCAACCACCGTGGAAGAGGCGCAGGAGATCGCCGGCAAGATCGGCTATCCTGTCATGGTCCGTCCTTCCTACGTTCTTGGCGGACGCGGCATGGAAGTTGTCCACGACGATGAACAGATGGCAGATTATATGGCTGCAGCAGTCGGCGTCACACCCGACCGCCCGATCCTGATCGACCGTTTCCTGCACAACGCCATGGAGTGTGAGGCGGACGCGATCTGTGACGGTACACATGCTTTCGTGCCTGCAGTCATGGAACACATTGAGCTGGCCGGCATTCACTCCGGTGACTCTGCCTGCATCATTCCTTCTGCCCATATTTCCGAGAAGCACCTGCAGACCATCCGCGAATACACCAGAAAGATCGCTGAGGAGATGCATGTCGTCGGTCTGATGAACATGCAGTATGCGATCGAAGACGATGTGGTCTATGTGCTCGAGGCCAATCCTCGCGCATCCAGAACCGTTCCGCTGGTTTCCAAGGTCTGCGGCATCCGCATGGTGCCTTTGGCCACAGAGATCATTACTGCGGAGCTGACCGGACGTAAGTCCCCTGTGCCGGATCTCAAGGAAAAGGATATCCCTTACTACGGCGTCAAGGAAGCCGTCTTCCCCTTCAACATGTTCCCGGAAGTCGACCCCATCCTCGGACCCGAGATGCGTTCCACCGGCGAAGTTCTGGGCATTTCCCGTTCCACCGGCGGCGCTTTCTACAAGGCGCAGGAAGCTGCCAAGATGCAGCTCCCCCTGGAGGGTACCGTGCTGATCACCGTCAGCGAGCCGGACCGTCCCTATGCGCCTGAGATCGCGCACAGATTCCATGAGGCGGGCTTCAAGATCATGGCGACGGATATGACCTGCAAGGCCATCAATCAGGCAGGCATTCCCTGCGAGCGCGTCAACAAGAACTACGAGGGCCGTCCCAACATCCTTGACCTCATCACCAACGGTGAGATCCAGATGATCGTCAACACCCCTATGGGCAAGGGCGCGCGCCATGATGACAGCTACCTGCGCAAGGCAGCCATCAAGGCCAAGATCCCCTATGTCACCACAGCAGCTGCAGGTCTTGCGGCAGCCGAAGGTATCAGCCACCTCAAACGCAAGGGCAAAGGCCTTATCCTGCCTCTGCAGGAGTGGCACGCCATGATCAGAGACAAGGACTGATCCCCGGATGAACTGACTGACGGACAGACTGATTCTCGGACAAAATGACTGTCAGACAAACCGGCTGACAAATAAAGAAACTGATTTACTGACCCGTTTATGTGATTTCAGTTATTATGCATTTTAAGTAATTTATGCAATTAAAAAGCCTGCTTCTGCATACCGCAGAGGCAGGCTTTTTCGCTGTCCCGGAAGGCGAAGGAGGCGGCTGCGTGAAGCGAGCCGTAAAAAATAAGAAAGTTCACGCATGCTTTCACCAAAGAATGCAGCAAATAAAAACAGCTTCCGCATCGGTCGGGATGCAAAAGCTGTTTTTTAAAAGTCATTTGTTATTCATTTTTTCTGCGAAAACAGATCATTCGTCCGCCATCTTCATCTTCTGCTCGGTGATCGCATCGAGGAGTGCGAGCTTGTTGTCATACAGCTTCTGGGACAGATCGACATAGACCTGATGAGGGTTCACGAGACGGCGGGACTCTTCCCAGAGAGTGTCCTGCTCCTTCAGGCAGTAATCGCGGATCTCCATAGTTTTGGGAGACTGGTAGACACATTTGCCGTTCTTGAAAAGAGGAACCATCAGTTCGCGAAGGGAGAATTCACCGGGATGGAGCTTGGTCTTTTTCCAGGGCTCGACGGGATCGAAGATGGTGAGCTTCTCGTTCTCACTGAAGGTCTCTTCTTCAAGACAGATAATATCTGCCTGGATCTTGTGTTCGGGCTCATTGTAGACACGGTAGATCTTCTTGTTGCCGGGATTGGTGACCTTTTCGGTGTTCTCGGACAGCTTGATCTTGGGGATGAAATTGCCGTTGTCGTCCTGGATAGCAGCCAGCTTGTAGACGCTCGTCCAGGTCGTTGGAAGCGGAGATGATCGCATCCGGGAAACCGGCGTCGTCCAGCATCTTGCGGGCCTTTTTGGAGATGTAGGCAAGGTCGCCGCTGTCGAGACGGATGCCGTAGCCCTTGTTCAGAGTGCCCTTGTCGCGCATATACTGGAAGGTCTTGATCGCGTTCGGAACACCGGATTTCAGAGTATCATAGGTGTCTGCCAGCAGGATGCAGGCATTGGGATACAGATCCGCATAGGTCTTGAAGGCGGTCAGCTCATCCGGGAAGCTCATGATCCAGCTGTGTGCATGGGTGCCCTTGACGGGAACATCAAAGAGCTCTCCGCAAAGGACGTTGGAGGTTCCGACACATCCGGCGATGACAGCTGCGCGGGCGCCGTAGGTACCTGCATCAGGACCCTGCGCGCGGCGAAGACCGAATTCCATAACGCCGTCGCCCTTGGCTGCATAGCAGATACGGGCTGCCTTGGCGGCGATCAGGCTCTGGTGGTTGATGATATTGAGGATCGCGGTCTCCATCAGCTGGGCCTGCGCGATCGGGGCGATGACCTTGACCATGGGCTCACGGGGAAACATCAGAGTTCCTTCCGGAATTGCATAGATATCGCCGGTAAACTTGAAGTCTGCCAGATAATCCAGGAAGTCCGCATCGAAGATCTCCAGACTGCGAAGATACTCGATGTCCTGACGGCTGAAATGCAGATCCTTCACATAGCGGACCAGCTGCTCGACGCCGCACATAATGGCATAGCCGCCCCCGAAGGGATTTGTGCGATAGAAAGCGTCGAAAATAACGGTGCGGTTCTCTTCTTTGTTCTTGAAATAACCCTGCATCATGGTCAGTTCGTAAAGATCGGTTAGAAGGGTCAGGTTTTGTCTGTCCATATTATTTTATCTCCTTTAAAATTGCCGGAGCTGTAGCACTCTTTAGAAAAAGAACACGGGATTCTCTGCGAAAGGATTTACCGACTGCTTCCGGACTGTCAAGACATATGTACATACATCATACTCCTATATGAAAGATTTCGCAATGTGAAGATTGCGGTTTACCGGTCACGTACTGGCACGAACGCGCAAACCCATATTGACAATTCTGTTTTCGGGAAATAGTATAAAAACGGAGCATCAAAGGCGATGCTCCGTTTTATGCGGCTGTTATTCTTGAACCGCACAAATATTTTTGGTCGATATTTTTTATAAACCGCAACAGGGCAAAGGCGCTCGGGGGCTTCTCCTCGTGCGCCTTTTTTTGCAAAAGTCTTCGTAAGCAGGCGATGCTCTTGCCCGGACCGGTATCTACGGGAGCCGGCGTATGGAGTGCGAAATTAAAAATGATTGCATGCGGGGGCGAAAATCAGGAATCAGACAGGAGGAAATACACATGGCAAAGGCAAATGACAATTATCTGCGTTTACCCGGAAATTATCTGTTCTCAACGATCGGGCAGAAAGTGCGGGAGTATCAGGAGGCGCATCCGGAGGCAGATGTGATCCGGCTCGGGATCGGAGACGTCACGCAGCCGCTTGCTCCGGAGGTCATCGGGGCGCTGCATCATGCGGTTGATGAGATGGGAAATGCGGAGACCTTCAGGGGATATGCGCCGGATCTGGGGTATGCATTTTTGAGGGAAAAGATTGCGGCCAACGACTATCAGAGCAGGGGCTGTGACATTTCTCCGGAAGAGATCTTTGTCTCAGATGGGGCCAAGTGTGACTGCAGCAATATCCAGGAGATTTTCAGTGTCGATAATACGATCGCGGTCTGTGACCCTGTCTATCCGGTCTATGTGGATTCCAATGTAATGGCGGGAAGGACCGGACTGTATGATACGGCGGCAGGTGCCTATTCGGATGTGGTCTATATGCCCTGCACGGCAGAGAATGGCTTTGCGCCGGAGCTGCCGGTGGGAGAGGCACCTGATCTGATCTATCTGTGCTTCCCCAATAATCCGACGGGCGCTGTCATGAAAAAAGAAAGGCTTCAGGAGTGGGTGGACTACGCCAACAGACACGGCTCCATCATCCTCTATGATGCAGCTTATGAGGCCTATATTTCGGAAGAGGATGTCCCGCACAGTATCTATGAGTGCGAGGGGGCAAGAGGCTGTGCCATCGAGTTCCGTTCCTTCTCCAAGACAGCCGGATTCACAGGTCTGCGCCTGGGCTTCACCGTCATTCCTGTGGATCTGGAGGCGGACGGCGTCCGCCTGTGGCCCCTTTGGGCAAGGCGTCACGGGACCAAGTACAACGGAGCACCCTATATCGTCCAGAGAGCAGGAGAGGCGATCTATACGGAAGCGGGCAGAGCCCAGATCCGTGACCAGATCGCCTACTATATGAACAACGCAAAGATTATTTATGAAGGCCTGCAGAGTGCCGGCTTTGAGGTCTCGGGAGGCGTCAATGCGCCTTATATCTGGCTGCGGACCCCCGGTAATATGACCAGCTGGGAGTTCTTTGACCGCCTGCTGGCAGAGGCAAATGTTGTCGGAACGCCCGGGTCCGGTTTTGGACCGGCCGGAGAGCACTACTTCCGTCTGACCGCCTTCGGGACGAAGGAGAACACCATCCGGGCCATCGACAGGATCCGGGAGAGGATGTAAGGCTGAGAATACTTTGAGAATGGCAGGATCTGTCTGTCGAATCAGAACGGCAGCCATTATTTGGCGGAAACCTTCAGGGTGCGCAGAAAAGCTTTTTGTTCGGCATCGATTCGATAACTTTCGATTGCTTTCTGTATTGTTTTGTTGTGCACCCATGGATCCAGCCGCTTTTCTTCCAGCCAGGGAATAACGGCCTCATACTGTTTTGCCAGGGCTGTGGCAAAATACCATGCGATCATCATGTTGATGTAGTATTCTTCGGAGTGTATGCTTCCTACCAGGGCAGGATAGTCCGGATCGAAATCCTCATCAAGATAGTGTTGCATGAGCATGCCCATGCCGAAACGCACGGTATAGGTGTGGTCGGACTGGATCCATTGCCGGATCTGTGTCAGCAGCTCCGGCCGATGTTTTTTAAAAACTTTGGGAGACATCTGGTCGCAGGTCGCCCAGTTATCCACATAAGGAAGAAAGAGATTCACTTGCTCTACGCATCGGTCGTAATCCTTTATCTCTGAGAGGATAAAAGCATGAATCTGATTTTCGTCAAAATAGCGGTGGGGGAGATCCTTTAAAAAGTCCCCGACATCCGGACGCTTTGCAAACTGTTTTGCCATTTTGCGAAGCTCCGGAGTCCGCACCCCGATCATGCTGTCCCTTTCAAGGTTCGGAATCAGCTTAGCCTGAAAATCTCTGTATTTCAGGTCCGGAGCAGAGAAGAGGGCAGTTCTGAGATCTTCTGTAATCATTCGGGTCAACTCCTTGTTATCTACTTCAGTTCCATGACAGGCCTCACAATCGACATATCAATAAAACTGCAAAATCATTGCGTAAAAAGAATACTGCGATTTTCAGGCGGGTCTGTATTATAACACATATTCTTTCCAGATTATTCGAGATTATTCCAGATTCAGAAAACATGTTTTATTCACAACTCCATTATTGTAAAATAATGACTGTAAAGAAATAAGACTGCCTTATTCTCTCATTATGCATGTTTGTGAACAGGAGGTCATAACC